>CAMWTG010000129.1 GCA_947177115.1 uncultured Clostridia bacterium | reverse complement strand
CTCCTGCGGCGCGTTTTCGTGAAGGAGCTCGTACATTTCCGTGCATAAGCTGCCGTAGTAATTCTGCATGGTTTCCTCCTTTTACTGTTGTTCCGCCAGCTCGCCCGTCAGCTCCCCGTCCATAGCCCCGGTGATCCTGACCCTGACAAAGCTTCCGCTCTCCACCTCGTTCTCGGCGGAGAAATAGATCTTCCCGTCAATATCCGGGCTTTCCGCCCAGCTTCTGCCCACATAGCACATGGACTGCCCATCGAACCCCTCGCAAAGGACCTCCAGGACCTCCCCCTGCATCTCCTCGCTCCACTCGTCCATGATCCTGGACTGGATGTCTACCACCAGCTCGGCCCGTCTTTCGGCCTCATCGGTGTCCACCCGGTCCATCTTCGCCGCCGGCGTCCCCTCTTCCGGAGAGTAGGGGAACACCCCTGCCCGCAGCATCCTCTGGTCCCACAGGAACTGGCACAGCTCCTCGAAAGCTTCCTCGTCCTCCCCCGGCAGGCCGGTGATCAGACTGGTCCGCAGCACCAGCCCCGGAATCCGCTCCCGCAGCTTATCCAGCAGCGCCTCAATATACGCCTTATCCCCTCTCCGGTTCATCCGCTTCAAAATCCCGTCATTGCAGTGCTGCAGCGGAATGTCCAGGTATTTCAGGATCTTCGGCTCCCTTGCGATCACATCGATCAGCTCATCATCCATCTGGTCCGGATACAGGTAGTGCAGCCTGATCCATTGAAAATCCATCTTACAAAGCTCCGCCAGCAATTCCGCCAGATGGTGCTTGCCATCCCAGTCAGTGCCGTACCGGGTGATATCCTGGGCCACGATGATAAGCTCCTTCACGCCCTTCTCAGCCAGCCCCCTGGCCTCCGCCAGCACCTTTTCCATCGCCCTGCTGCGGTATTTCCCCCGCAGCTTAGGAATAATGCAGAACGCGCACCAGTTGTCGCACCCCTCCGCGATCCGCAGGTAAGCGTACCACGGCGGCGTGGTCAGCACCCGTCCGAACTCATCCACCGGCGCGTCGATGCTGTCAAAATACCTGGGATGCCCTCCGGTCATCACCATCTCCACAGCGGAGACGATATCCTTATAACTCCCGGTCCCCAGGATACCGTCCACCTCCGGCATCTCCGTGGGAACGTCCTCCCCATAGCGCTCGGTCATACATCCGCTGACCAGGATTTTTTTAATTTTTTTCCGGTCCTTCAGCTCCGCCATTTGGAGGATATTATGAATCGCCTCCTCGCTGGCGGAGGAGAGGAAGCCGCAGGTGTTGATAACGACTACATCCGCCCCTTCCGGGGCGTCCAGCAGGGTGTGCCCCGCCTCCCGGCAGAGGCACATCATCTGCTCGCAGTTGACTACGTTTTTCGCGCAGCCCAAAGAGATAAAGTGCAGTTTATATGGCATAGGAGCCTTCTTTCTTTGCCGCCCGGATGGGCGGCAAGGGTAATTTCTTCTTGAATCGGCCCGGGGCTGCGCGCCCCGGACGGGCGCCTTCTTTTTGTGTGGACAAAAAGAAGGCAAAAAACCACTTAAACCTACGGTTTAAGAATCCCTCAATTACGGGGGAATTATTTTTGCGCTTATCCTGTAATCCGTCCGGTCTGAACCGGACTTCCGGAGTAATTTCTTCTGCCCTGCGTCTCTTTCAGGACGTGATCGAGGGCCCCTACCGTCTCATCCCGGATTCTCCCGGCCTTATACTGCGATGACCACAGTGCATCGCCCGTAGGGGCCGATGTCCTCATCGGCCCGCTAGGACGACACCCCGCGTTTCCGGGCCTCCTCCATCAGCTTCGGCTGGATCTCCGGATACGTCCAATTATCCTCCGGCAGCTCCTCCAGCATCACGATCCTCTCGATCTCGCTATGTAATTCCTTCTCAAACGAAAAAATTTCCGCCGCATACAGCCCGCCAAGGGACTCCTCCGCATCATCCCGGACCACCGAATACACGCAGACCGGCCAGATAGAAAACTCCTTCGCACCCGTCTCCTCGTACAACTCTCTCCTGGCGGCCTCTTCCACGCTCTCCCCCGGCTCCCGGCGTCCGCCCGGGATTTCCAGCGTGGTCCGCTCCCTGTGCCTGCAGAACACCCATTTCCCACCGGACCGGGCGATGATCACCGCGAATTTCAGCAGTTGATCCTCAACTTCATCATAAAACCGGACTTCCACTGACATATCTCTTTTCTCCCTGACAGACAAATATTTTTTAGCATTCAAGAACTGATCTCTATCGATCGAAAAGATGTGATCCCCATTTTTGTTAAAGGAATTTTGGATCATTCCTGCCTTTTGCATTACCCTGTATGACCCTGCATTGTTTTTTGCGCATCCGCCATAGATGATGTCGTACGCCATGTCCTTAAACGCATAATTTATCAATTCAACCGCACATTGCGTGGCATACCCTCTATTCCGGTATTTCTCATCGATCATGTAGAAAAGAACCGTTTTCCCTATTTCAGCTTCGCCATCCAGCCCGCACCAGCCTATGATCACATTCGGTTGTTCTCTCTGAAAAACGCCCAGGCATAAATGGCAAATTTGTTTCTGCCGGTTTTTGCTGTGGGTAGCTTCCATATAGTTCAGAGCTTCATATGCCTTATCGATCGTTGTCTCCTGCGGGTATTCCCACATTCTGGCTATCTCTTGGATATCGCCTTCTGTCACAGTCCGCAGGATCAAGTCACTTGTTGAAATTTTCACGATTCATTTCCTTCATGATCTATAATAGCCCTCATTTCATCGGCTATTTCCCGAACGCTTTTATGATCCGTTTGAATAACATGATCACCTTTACAAGGCTTTAAATGGAGCCAGAAAAACGAGCATTCATTCGAATCTCCGCGCTTTTTGTAGCGCTCATACAGGGTTTCTTCTGAGCGGGTCAAGGTAAAGCCCAAAACAGAGTAGTCTTTTGCAGAAATATCGTTCAATATTGTTTCACGAATAGTCCTGTCTACAGCGACTACCGATGAAAAAAAGACATAGTCAAAGCCCGAATTTAAATATGTAGCCAGTGCAAATGACATCGTTTTGTCGCCATTTCTTATCCTCGGATCATCAACCGAAAAAGGATTGACGCACCAGGCCCAATCGCCGTCAAAAAATGCACTGTTTTTATAATCGGCAAAGAGAGCCTGTGTCACGGTCGTTTTGCCTACACAAGGAGACCCGGTTACAATGATCAATTTTTGCTTTGACGCCATCATTCGTCCTCCATCATCTCCGTATACCGCCCCATGGCGGCCTTTACATCGCTCCAGCCGAATCCCCGGCGCAGCAGCCCGTTGCTGACCCGCTTTTTCTCCCTCGGGTCCGACAGATCCCCACGGCACTTCTTCCGGATCAGCTGGTCCAGGATCTCCGCCGCCTCCGGCATCTCCTCCATGGCCTCGTCCCACAGCTCCCGGTCCACGCCTCTCCGGCGCAGCTCCTCTTTCACCCGGGCGGGCCCGTAGCCCTTCCCGCCGTAGTGCCGCACCAGAGACGCCGCATACCCGGCATCGTTCACGGCCCCGATGTCCTCCAGCCAGTCCGCCGCCGCCTGGGCATCGGCCTCGTCATTGCCCTTTTTGATGAGCCGCTTTGTCAGCTCCTTCTTGGACAGCGCCCGGCTCCCGATCATATTTGCCGCCGCCGCCCTGGCCGAGGACGCTTTCACGGAAGCCCTTACCGCCTCCAGCACCTCCCCGTCCAGCTCCAGCCCGGCTCTCAGCCCGAACCTGAGCAGCTCATCCTCCGTTACCCGCAGGATGTCCCCATCCTCCAGCCTGACCAGGAACCGCCCCTTCTTCCGTTCGGACTTCTTCACTTCCTCGATCCGCATCAGATCCAGCTCTCGTCCGTTTCCCGCCGCTTGTCCCGGCGCATGAGTCCGTCCGCCACCTGATGGACGCTCTTCCCCTCGTACAGGACCTGATAGGCGCACTGGCAGACGGGCATTTCCACCCCCGCCTTCTCCGCCAGCTGATGAGCGCTGAAGGCGGCGTAATACCCCTCCACCACGGCGCCCACCTCGTCCATGGCCTCCTGGGCGGACTTCCCCTGCCCGATCAGGATGCCGCACCGCCGGTTCCGGGAGTGCATGGACGTACACGTCACGATCAGATCGCCCATCCCGGACAACCCGGCGAAGGTCTCCTTCCGCCCGCCCAGGGCCACCCCCAGCCGGGCCATTTCCGTCATGCCGCGGGTCATGAGCAGGGCCTTGGTGTTGTCCCCCAGGCCCATGCCATCGCTGACGCCGCAGCACAGGGCCAGCACGTTTTTCAGCGCCGCCCCCAGCTCCACTCCCAACACGTCCCCATTGGTATACACCCGGAACCGGGCGTTCATGAACACATCCTGCACCAGCTCCGCCGCTGCCATGTCCCTTGCCGCCGCCACGCACCCGGTCGGGACCCTCCGGCCCACCTCCTCGGCGTGGGAGGGCCCGGACAGCGCTGCCGTCCGGACCTTGCCGCCCAGCTCCTCCTCGATGACCCGGGTCATGCACAGGGCGGTATCCTTCTCGATGCCCTTGGCGGCGGACACCGCCACCGCGTCCTCCCGCAGCAGGGGCGCGGCCATCCGCGCCGTCTCCCGTACCGCGAAGGACGGCGTGGCCAGCACCACCAGCCCGCTCTCCCGCAGGCTGTCCAGCTCCGCGCTCAGCTTCAGCTCCGGCCGCAGCGGCACCCCCGCCAGCCGGGGATTCTCCCGGGTCCGCTCCAGCAGCTCGTTCCGCTCCCTGGAGTGGGACCACAGCGTCACGTCATGTCCGTTGTCCACCAGCAGCAGCGCCAGGGCGGTCCCCCAGCCGCCGCTGCCCAGTACGGTGATCTTCATCCCCGCCGCCTCCTATTCCTGCTTTTTCTTATGCAGGGAAAATTTGTTCTCCGTCCCGGCCAGCAGCCGCTGGATGTTGGCCCGGTGCTGCCACAGCACCAGCGCCCCGATGATGAACGCCAGCACCACGACCGCCAGGTAGGGATAGCAGTACCAGCTGATAAACGGAAAGCTCCCCCCGGCCCACACGGACCCCAGGGATACGTACTTGGTCAGCACCGCCAGCAGCAAAAATCCGCCCCAGACCACCAGCGCGATCCGCCAGTCGATCATAAAGGCCGCGATGCCGCCGGAGAGGATCCCCTTGCCCCCCTTGAAGTGGAACATGCAGGGGAACATATGCCCCAGCAGGCAGAACAGGGCACCCCAGTACTTCGCCAGGACGATCACATTGGCTTCGTCCACCCGCATATAGCGGGCCGCCAGCACGGCAAACCAGATAGCCAGCACCGCCTTGAGCACATCGCAAAGGATCACCACAATGGTAAGAGGACCGCCGAAAGTCCGGTAAAAATTGGTCAGCCCCGCGTTGCCGCTGCCGTGGGTGCGGATGTCATCCCGCAGGATATACTTCGATACAATGACCGCCCCGTTGAAGCAGCCCAGGAAGTAGGCCACTATGGCGATCACAGGCAGCGCGTAGAGAAAAGGTCCCGGAATGATCATATGCTCAATCCTCCTTATCGCCTTTTTGGCGAATGGTCATTTTGATGGGCGTCCCCTCCAGCCCGAATACCGTGCGTATTTGATTCTCCAAATATCGCTGATAGGAGAAGTGGAACAGACGCGCATCATTGCAGAAGCAGATGAAGTGGGGAGGCTTGATCCCCGCCTGGGTCATATAATAAATTTTCAACCTTCTGCCCTTGTCCGTAGGCGGCTGCACCCTGGTCTGGGCGTCCGCCAGCACGGAGTTGAGCATCCCGGTGGTGATCCTTGTTGCCGCCTGGTTGTTCACGTACTGGATCAGCTCGAACAGCCGCTCCACCCGCTGCCCGGTCATGGCGGAGATGAACAGGATGGGGGCGTAGGTCATATATCCCAGATCCCGGCGGATGTCCTCCCGCATCTTGTCCATGGTCTTGCCGTCCTTCTCAATGAGGTCCCACTTATTCACCACGATGATGCTGGCTTTCCCCGCCTCATGGGCCATCCCGGCCACCTTGGTGTCCTGCTCCGTGACCCCCTCCTGGGCATCGATGAGGATGAGGCACACGTCCGCCCGCTCGATGGCCATCTGGGCCCTTAACACGCTGTAGCGCTCAATGGCCTCGTCCACCTTGGACTTCTTCCGCATCCCAGCGGTGTCGATAAAGACGTACTTTCCCGTCTCGTTCTCGAAATAGCTGTCGATCGCGTCCCGGGTGGTCCCCGCCATGTCGCTGACGATGGTCCGCTGCTGGCCCAGGATCTTGTTGGTCAGGGAGGATTTGCCCACGTTGGGCTTCCCGATGATGGCCACCTGGATGCGGTCATCATCCTCCTCGTCCTCTCCCTCGGGGGGAAAGTACTTCACGCACTCGTCCAGCAGGTCCCCCGTTCCGTGGCCGTGGACCGCCGACACGGCGATGGGGTCCCCCAGGCCCAGGTTGTAGAACTCATAGAAGTCCGGGTTCACCGTCCCGGTGGAGTCCATCTTGTTCACCGCCAGGACGATGGGCTTGCCGCTCCTCTGGAGCATTCCCGCCACCTCCTGGTCCGAGGCGGTGAGGCCGGTTTTGATGTCGGTGAGGAATACGATCACATCCGCGTGGCTGATGGCGATCTCCGCCTGCTCCCGCATGAAGGTCAGGATCTCGCTGTCGGTCCTCGGCTCGATGCCGCCGGTATCGATGAGGGTGAATTTCCTTCCGTTCCAGTCGGATTCCCCATAGATCCTGTCTCTTGTTACCCCCGGGGTGTCCTCCACGATCGAGATCCTTTGGCCTGTTAATTTGTTGAAAAGGGCGGATTTGCCCACGTTGGGCCGCCCAACGATGGCGATGATAGGTTTTGGCATGATGCAGCTCCTTCTTCGCGCCGTTCCGGCGCGAGGGAAATTGTTTCTTTGATCGGATTTTCCCCCTGCGGGGGCGTTCTTTTCCCTTGTGGGAAAAGAACCAAAAGCACCCTTAAACCTACGGTTTAAGAATCCCTGATTTATTACGGGGAGTATTTGTTTTGCGCTTGTCCTGTAGTCCGTCCGGTCTGACGGGACCTGCCTCCGTGTATCGGGCGAAGCGTCTGACCAACGATGTGGACGGCAGTCCCTACCGTCACACCCCGGGGCCTCCCGTGTTGCTTTGGGGTGGCTGGTCCTGTATTCACAGGGCGCGGCGATCTACATACATTGTGCCCCGGGCCCTCCCAGCCTTGCCTTGGGGTGGCCGGTCCTGTATTCCCAGGGCACGGCGGTCTACATACCGCATTCCGTAGGGGCCGATGTCCTCATCGGCCCGTTCCGCCGGACTGCTGCTCTTCCCCGGTAACACAATATCGTGGACCGCCCCCATTCAATGTGCGCCTCTATGACTCCTGATGCGCATCCGGGTTCTCCGTCCGGCCCAGCAGGTAGTCCACAGAGCAACCCAGGTAGTCGGCGATCAACACCAGATTCCCGGAATAAATTTTTGATGTCGGCTTTTTCCGCCATGCGCCAAACAGACTTTCCGAGATCCCGGTCTCTTTTGATAATCGATATGGCGTGATATCGCGCTCTGCCAAAATTTGCAGGATAATTTCTGAATGTTCCATAACATACAACTTTCTTTGCGCCGTGTTAGAGGAGTATTTGTTTTACACTTGTCCTGTAGTCCGTCCGGCCTGACGGGAGCTGCCCCCGTGTATCGGGCGAAGCG
>CAMWTG010000128.1 GCA_947177115.1 uncultured Clostridia bacterium | reverse complement strand
ATGTCAACATCGGCACCATCGGCCACGTTGACCACGGCAAGACCACCCTGACCGCTGCCATCACCAAGTACCTGGCTTTCCAGGGCAAGGCTGACTACGCTGACTACTCCAGCATCGACAAGGCTCCCGAGGAGCGCGAGCGCGGCATTACCATCAACACCGCCCACGTGGAGTATGAGACCGATGCCCGTCACTACGCTCACGTTGACTGCCCGGGCCACGCCGACTATATCAAGAACATGATCACCGGCGCTGCCCAGATGGACGGCGCGATCCTGGTCATCGCCGCTACCGATGGCCCCATGGCCCAGACCAAGGAGCACATCCTGCTGGCCCGCCAGGTAGGCGTGCCCGCCATCATCGTTTTCCTGAACAAGTGCGATCAGGTCGATGACGAGGAGCTGCTGGAGCTGGTGGAGATGGAGGTCCGCGAGACCCTGTCCTTCTACGAGTTCCCCGGCGATGACACCCCCATTGTCAAGGGTTCCGCCCTGAACGCCCTGGTCAGCGAGAGCAACGATCCCAACGCTCCCGAGTATGCCTGCATCAAGGAGCTGATGGACGCTGTCGACAGCTATATCCCCACTCCCGACCGTAAGGCCGACATGCCCTTCCTGATGCCCGTTGAGGACGTGTTCACCATTTCCGGCCGCGGCACCGTGGCTACCGGCCGTGTGGAGCGCGGCCAGCTGAAGGCCGGTGAGACCGTTGAGATCGTTGGTCTGACCGATGAGAAGCGCACCACCGTTGTTACCTCCATGGAAATGTTCCATAAGACCCTGGATTACGTTGAGGCCGGTGACAACGCGGGCTGCCTGCTGCGCGGCGTTGCCAAGACCGATATTGAGCGCGGCCAGGTTCTGGCTAAGCCCGGCTCCATTCACCCCCACACCAAGTTCGTGGGCCAGGTGTACGTCCTGAGCAAGGATGAAGGCGGCCGTCATACCCCCTTCTTCAACAACTATCGTCCTCAGTTCTATTTCCGTACCACCGATGTGACCGGCGTCATCAATCTGCCCGAGGGCGTTGAGATGTGCATGCCCGGCGACAACGTGGATATGAACGTTGAGCTGATCACCCCCATCGCTATCGAGAAGGGCCTCCGCTTCGCTATCCGCGAGGGTGGCCGTACCGTTGGCTCCGGCGTTGTTATCGACATCGCTGAGTAATCTGCTTTCTTTCAGAACCGGACAGTTTAGTGACAGCGCCATGATGGAGCTGTCGGCAAACTGAACCATCCGACAAGGACGGACGGTGTCCATGGACACCGTCCGTTTTTTGTCCTTTTGCATGATTGCAGGATAATTCCGTTAGAAGCGCCATGTAGTCGACACACTCAAAAATCGGTAAAGTTCGGCGATTAAAATGTGGCGTGGACTGCGTTGTCGTCCTTGGCGGGCATCAGCCCGCCTGCGTCCTTCGCCTTGCCACACCGCATTTTCCTCCCCTCCTTTTTACCGATTCTCAAGTGTGTCGACTATATCGTTACCGGGCAGAAATCCAGGAATAGCAGTGGTTTTAGTCCCAAAGTTCATTTTGAGCATTTCTCTTTCAAGAAAAAGGCTGAGATTTCCGCATTTGTTCTTGACAAACTGTTGCCAATGGTATATAGTTCACTTTGTGAACTAATTGAAAGGACAGCTCCCATGCTTGATGAAGAACTTTTGGCTGTATGGCTGCGGCTGACCAGCGTGATCGATAACCAGCGGCTGGCTGCCGCGCAGGACCGGGCCCTGCCTTTTAACGAGGCCATGGTATGCGGCCTGCTGGCTGGCGCACAGGAGGCTGGCCGCTGTCTGACTGCCAGCGACCTCTGCCGGCAGACCCGGATCTTGAAATCCCAAATGAACGCCATTCTGCGCTCTTTGGAGCACAAGGGCGTTGTCAGCCGGCAGCGGTCCCTGACGGACCGGCGGCTGATGGAGCTGCGGCTGCTGCCGGCGGGGCTGGCCCTCTACCGGGAGAGCCACCGGCGGAGTATTGCCATTGTGGACCGGCTCATTGATAAAATGGGTGAGGAGCAGGCGCGGGCTCTCCTCCCCCTGCTCCGCCAGGTGGCGGATACTTTTGAAACAATCCAGTAGGAGGTACATCACCTATGGCGATCCGTATTATCACCGATTCCGCATCCGACTTTGACCTGGCTGTGGCTAAGCGGCGGAAGATCAGCGTGGTCCCCATGACCGTCCAGTTTGGCTCCGCCACTTTCCTGGCGGGCAAGAATCTTTCCAACGATGTGTTTTTTCAGCTGCTCCAGGAGGGCAAGGAAAATCCCTCCACCTCCCAGCCTGCTCCGGAAGCCTTCCTGCGGCACTTTGAAGAGGCCAAGGCGGCGGGGGATCAGGTGGTGGCGATCCTGCTCAGCGGGGCTCTCAGCGGCACGCTGCAAAGCGCTGAGATCGCCAGGGGGCTATGTGAGTATGATCCCATCTATATTGTGGACAGCCGCAGCGCCACCGCCGGGATGCAGGTGCTGGTCAACTATGCCTGCAAGCTGCGGGACAGTGGCCTGTCTGCGGCCGCTATCGCCGGGGAAGTTGAAAAGCTGAAGGACAAGGTGCGCATTTTTGCCATTATTGACACCTTGGAATATCTCCGCCGGGGCGGACGGCTTAGCGGTTTTCAGGCTGGGCTGGGGGCTATGACCAAACTGAAGCCCACCATTGCCGTCCGGGACGGGGCGGTGTCCATCGTAGGCAAGTCCTTCGGCACTGCCGCCGCAGTGAAGCACCTGATGAAAATGCTGGAGGAGCATCCCATTGATGATGACTACCCCTCTTATTTCTTATACTCAAATGACAAGAGCCGGGAAGAGCTGCTGCTGCCCAAGCTGAAGGAACAGGGCAGGCTGCCCCTGCGGCTCCACTACTGCGGCATCGGCCCCACGATCGGGACCCACATCGGGCCGGGAGCGCTGGGGATGGCGTATATTGAACGGGAATCGTATTGATCGGAAAAAGGGAAATGGGCCTGAAGCTGCGCTTCGGGCCCATTTCCTTTTGTAATTTCCCAGGAACAGATCAGTTTTGTTCCGGTCTGAGGGGAATGCCCGCCCGCTGGAGGACTTCCCGCAGGCGTTTTACATCGCCATCGAATACCGTACCGGAAATCCCCACGCAGTACGCCCCTTCCACGTTGGCAAGGGAGTCGTCCACAAAGAAGCATTCCTCCGCTTTGAGGTCAAATTTCCGCAGCAGCGTTTCGTAGATCTCCCTCTGCGGCTTGAGCAGCTGATAAAACGCGGAGACGAGCTGTCCGTCAAAATACTGGCTGGCGGGGAGGCGGGGGAAATATTCGGGCTGACGCACCGTAGCATTGGAGAGGAGATACAGGCGGCAGCCCAGCCCCTTCAGCTCCGCCAGGAGTTCCGCCATGCCCTCCATAGGGCGCAGTTCCAGTTTCCACCACTCGATCAGCCGGTCCACCGCACTGTGGAGATGGGGCGGCAGATTTTTCTTCATTGCCGCGGACGCCGCCGGCTCCGTTATGGTTCCCCGGTCCATCTGAAACCACTCTACCGTTTGGAAGACTTCCCGCATGAGCCGCAGCTTGTCATCCTCATTTACGGAAAGAAGATCGATAAAATGGGCAGGGGAGTAGTGAAGCAATACGCCGCCCATATCGAAGACAATGTTTTTTATCATAAAAGGACCTCCTCAGGGATCAGTCTTGGGCGCGGGCTGCTTTTTGAACCGGTTTTGCAGCCGCTCCCAACGTTTTCTTCTCCGGTCTTTGATCTCCAGCCGTTCCCCCAGATCCCGGGCGCCCACGCCGTAGACCAGATACAGGATGATGCCGGAGACGATCATGATGAATACCGTGGACGCGCACCGCCGGCCGGAGGCGTTGACATTATATCCGTACAGCCCTTCCTCCGCGCACATGGACTGAATGACCATGGCATAGGAGGTGCCATAGGAGCTGGCAAAGGTGGCGGACATGTCGTACTCGGTAAACAGGGCGTTGAAATTCAGCGCGAACACAGCCAGTACCGAGGGCAGGATAATGGGCAGCTTCACCTTGATAAAGGTCACAAAGCCGCTGGCGCCCAAGTTCTTGGCCGCATCCTCCAGCTCCTCATCGATGGCGTAGAACGCCGCCTTGATCATGCGCAGGGAGAAGGGCAGCTTCACCACCGTGTATGCAATAATGATCAGCAGCCGCACATGCTCCCCGTAATACAGGTTGTTGCCGCCCACATACCATACGTCCTCGCTGTTGAAATAGACGCGGTAGCTGTAGCAGATCAGGATCGTGGGCAGCAGCCAGGGGAACAGCAGGCTGTACTCCAGTACCGTGCCCGACTTCCTGTTCCGGTTTTTGAAGATGTAGTTGCAGGCGATCACCACGATCACGCAGGCCAGCGCCGCCGCAATGGCCGACAGCACAAAGCTCAGCTTGATGCCGCTCAAAGTAGCCTCGTTGGCAAACAGGCCGGAAATGGAGCCCTTCCGGGTCTTATAGACGCCCCGGCTGGTGAGATATTCGTAGTCCTGGGAGCCAAAGAAGTTCACCAGCGTCCATTGGGTCAGATCCAGCTTCTTCATCCGGATGGCCCCATAGGTCTGGAAGGAGAAGATGATGATCATCACCACGGGGATCATGTAGATGATGAACAGCACATAGGCGTAAATATGGGCCAGAACATTGGAGACCGGGTTGTTGATCTTCTGCTTCTGCAGCTTGGCTTTGGTTTTGGACACCGAAAGATAGTGGCCCTTCCGCTCATAGGAGGACAGGATGGTCAGCAGCACAATGGTGAACAGGGCCAGGATAATGGACAGCAGCGCCGCCCGGGCCTGGGGAAATGCCTCGTCCGCCGTGGACGAGCCCGCCAGACGGACGATCTCCGGGTTGATGGAGTCATAGCCCAGCAGGGTGGGGGCGGACATGGCGCACAGGCCGGTGATGAAGGTCATGACCGTCAGGGAGAACATGGTGGGGATCAGCGTGGGGAAAACCACCTTCCACAGCACCTTGAAGGGCTTGGCGCCCATATTCCGGGCGGCCTCCACGGTGTTGTAATCGATGCCCCGGATGGCGTTGCGGAGGAACAGCATGTGATTGCTGGTGCAGGCGAAGGTCATGGTGAACAGCACCGCGCTGAACCCGGAGAACCAATTGGGGTTCATGCCGGGGAAAGCGTTGACCAGCAGGGTGGTCAGGATGCCGTTGTTGTCATACAGGAACAGATACCCGGTGACCAGGGCCACGCCGGAGTAGATCAGGGTGGTCATATAGCCCAGGCGCAGGATCTTCGCGCCCTTAATGTCGAAGTACTCCGTTAAAAGCACAATGGACACGCCCACAATATTGACGGTGACCACCAGGCACACCGCCAGCTTCAGGGAATTCCACACATAGGATCCCATGTTTCCGGCAAAGAAGAACCGGATCACCGCCAGGGGATCCCGTTCCCCGGCGGCGTTGGTAGTGTTGAAAATGCTGGCCAGGGTGTTCAGACAGGGCAGCAGCATGAAGCCCAGGAACAGATACGCGAAAAAGGCGATACCGAACACCTTCAGCAGCAGCTTTGGTCCGAAGCGTTCAGAACGGACTTTGGTCATACAGGCACCTCCTCAAGCTTTTGAAACAGATAATAGGCCCAGATCTTCAAATCAGAGGGCATTTCCCGGATGAGGGTGAGATCCCCGCCCATGGCGGCGGTCAGCTCCTCTTCGGTATGGGCGATGAAGTTCCGGTCATACGTCTGTCCATCGATCTCGGCGATGCTGCGGTCCTCCATCTTCCCAACGCCGTACCGGACGGAGGCCAGCAGGTAGCCGCCGGGCTTCAATACCTCGCTCATCCGCCGGAAGGCTGCGGGCAGGTCCGGCGTTTCCACATGGACCAGTCCGGCGATACAGATAATGCCGTCCACCCGGCCCACCTGGGGATAGCTCTCCAGCATATTGCCCTGATAAAAGACGATCTCCGGGTTCTTCTCCCGGGCAATAGCCAGACTTTCCCCGCTGAGATCCAGCCCTACCGGCTGAAATCCCCGGCGGCGCAGGCGGAAACTTTCATACCCTGTGCCGCAGCAGAGGTCCAGCACCCTCCCCCCGGCGGGGAGCAGAGCGCAGAATTCATCCATGCATACGGGCTCCGCCTCGTCCGTATAGCCCTTCTCCGCCCAGCGGGGGGCGGTTTTGTCATAGAACTCTTTACATCCCAGCATCGGCAGGGCCCTCATTTGTCCGCCGCGGCGGGATAGGCCATCACGTCCCGGGGATCCACGACCACCTTGACCTTCTGCCCCGCTTCGTAGATGTTTACGCCGTCATTTTTCTCAATGACCTTGATGGTCTGGCCGTCCACGTTGATGTAGTACTTGATGTACAGCCCGTAGTACTCCCGGCTGTCCACCACGCCGTCCAGCGCGGCCTGCCCCGGCTTGGGCTCCACGTTGACATGGATGCGCTCCAAGCGGATGTAGTTGCACTGGGCCGGGTCGAGCTGGCCGCCGGCGCGGTTCAGCTCCGATACCACGGCATCGGACAGCCGGTTGATATCGCCGATGAAGTTGCAGACGAATTCCGTAGCGGAGTGGTTATATACCTCGTTGGGCGTACCGATCTGCTCGATGACGCCCTTGTTGAACACGGCGATCCGGTCGGAGAGGGTCAGGGCCTCCTCCTGGTCGTGGGTGACGTAGATGGTAGTGATGCCGAAGTCCTTCTGCATCTTTTTCAGCTCGTTGCGCAGCTGGACCCGCAGCTTGGCGTCCAGGTTGGACAAGGGCTCGTCCATGCAGATGATGGCGGGGCCGGTGACCAGGGCGCGGGCAATGGCCACCCGCTGCTGCTGGCCGCCGGAGAGCTGGCTGACCGCCTTGGCCAGCTGCTCATCGCTGAGGTCCACCTTTTTGGCGATCTCCCGGACCTTCTGGTCGATCTCCTTCTTTTTCAGCTTCTTCAGCTTCAGGCCAAAGGCGATGTTGTCATATACCGTCATAGTGGGGAACAGGGCGTAGGACTGGAAGACGATGCCGATGTTCCGCTCCTCAATGGGCACATGGGTGATGTCCCTGCCCTTTACCACCACGGAACCGGATACCGGCTCGATGAACCCGGTGAGCGTCCGCAGGGTGGTGGTCTTTCCGCAGCCGGAGGGCCCCAGGAAGGTGAAGAATTCCCCCTCCTTTACGTGGACGTTGATGCTGTGCAGAGCGGTAAAATCCCCGAATTTCACAACAATGTCGTTTAATTTGATCATAGACGGCAGCTCCCTTTCTTTATAGAATGTTGGCCATGATGCGCAGGATCGAGCGCATATGTAAGATCTGGTGCAGGGGCCGGTGTCCTCATCGGCCTGCCGCGTGGGCCCGCAGGCTGTGAACGGGCCGATGGGGACACCGGCCCCTGCAGAAGAAATATTCTCATCCCGATATTTCCCGCATGTCTCCCGGTAAATCTGTGGCGAGCCGGGGGGACCGGCTCGCCACAGGAAAGACGCAGGGATGGATTTTACTCGGCGGACTGGGTCAAGGTGCTCCAATCCAGATTGTCCCAATCGGGCTCGGCGGCGGCGCCGCTGGCATCGGCCCAGTAGAAGCCCAGGTTGGTCATGATGTTGGTCCACTCGCTGGAGTGGGCGGCCACGTACTCGGCGTAGGTGGTGTCGCCGTCCACCTTGCTCAGAGCGAAGTTCTTGAGGGTATAGATCTCGGGCACGCCGGAGG
>CAMWTG010000127.1 GCA_947177115.1 uncultured Clostridia bacterium | reverse complement strand
CCAAGGAGGTGGAGGAATCCATCTGCCGGGTGGCCCAGATGGGCCGCGCCGCCGGGATGCACCTGGTCATCGCCACCCAGAGCCCCCGTGCCGATGTGATCACCGGCCTGATGAAGGCCAACATCCCCAGCCGCATCGCCTTCGCCGTGAAGGATGCCATCAACTCCCGGATCATCCTGGACGCCACCGGCGCGGAGAAGCTGGTAGGCCGGGGCGACATGCTCTACGCGCCCATTGGCAGCAGCAAACCCCTCCGGGTCCAGGGCTGCTACATCACCCCCGAGGAGATCGAGCGGGTGGTCAGCTTCGTCAAGTCCACCGGCGAGGTCCAGTATTCCGATGAAGTCATGCAGAAGATCGAGGAGAACGTCCAGGAGAAGGAGCGCAAAAACGGCTCCCCCGCCCCCGGCGGCGACCTGGAGGAGGACGACAGCGCCGATGAGCTGCTCCCCGCCGCCGTGGAGGTCATCCTGGAGACCGGGCAGGCCTCCGTCTCCATGCTCCAGCGCCGCCTGAAGCTGGGCTATTCCCGGGCCGCCCGGCTGGTGGACCAGATGGAGCAGAAGGGCTACGTAGGCCCCTTCGAGGGCTCCAAGCCCCGGCAGCTGCTCATCACCCGGGCCAAGTGGCAGGAGATCCAGATGGGCGGGAACGCCTCCCTGTCCCCCGCCGGACCGGAGAACGATGCCCCCTGGGACGAGGAGGATTGACGCAGAAGTATCAGCCACCCGAATGACTGACGGCAGCCTTACCGCTAGAACATATTTAATCATATAGCAGGAGCAGGTCGATGAACATGTTCGATAAACGATCTTTGATCCAACGCCTTAAAGAGCTTCCTTTCCCTGAAAAAGAATACTGGGTCGTTGCCGGCGGAGCCATGGTCTTACATGGATTCCGGCCGCAAACGCATGATATTGATCTGGGATGCAGTACGCTTCTGGCAAACAGATTGGAGCAGCAGGGATATCCTGTTTCACGCTGTGCCGATGGGACCAGAAAGATCATATATGCTGAAGATATTGAGATCTTCGAAAACTGGCTTGAAGGCACAGCAGAGATCGTCAGCGGCGTTCCTGTTGTATGCGTAAACGGGCTTATACAGATGAAGAGGAAGCTTGGCAGAGAAAAAGACTTGGCGGATATCGCCTTGATGCAAAAGCGAGATTCCCAGCCAGTATCCTTATAACGAAAAAACACCGGATCGATCCTCCCGCGCCGCCCGCTGGCGTGCAGGGAGATCGATCCGGCGTTTTTCATATTTCTGGTCAAAGATCCTCGGCGTTTTCCAGCGCATCCCGCGCGGCGGCCTGCTCGGCCTCCTTCTTGCTGCGCCCCTCGCCCCGTCCCACGGGCCGGTCGTTGAGCCGCACCTCAAAAAGGAACTTCTTGTTATGGTCCGGCCCGCTCTGGGCCACCATGTGATAGGTCAGCACCTGGCCGCTCCTGCGCTGGACCACCTCCTGGAGGGTGGTCTTATAGTCCTTTCGCTCCTCAACGGCGGGAGCCTTGCTCAGCAACACCCGGATGATCAGCTCCCTAGCCTTCTCAATACCGCCATCCAGATATACGGCGGCAAACACCGCCTCCACCGCGTCCGCCAGGATGGACTGCCGTTTCCGGCCTCCCCCGGCCTCCTCGCCCCGGCCCAGCTTCAGATAGCAGCCCAGATCCAGCTCCTTGGCCACCTCGTACAGGCTCTGCTCGCACACCAGGGCCGCCCGCATCCGGGTCAGGTCTCCCTCCGGCAGGTCCCTGTGGAGCCGGAACAAGTATTCCGCCGACACGAAACCAAGCACGCTGTCGCCCAAAAACTCCAGGCGCTCATTGCTGCCCAGGCCGCCCCGGTGCTCATTGGCATACGAACTATGGTTCAAGGCTTCGCTGAGCTTTTCCCGGTCCCGGAACCGATAGCCCAATTTTTTCTCCAGGGATTCCATACGGAACGTCCCCTCCTTTCAAAGGAAAGAGCCCCGCCAGGGATGGTCCATCCCCACGGCGAGGCCCTCCAAGGTTTGTATGCACAGCTGAGATAATCAGCGCCTCTGCTCAATCGTCCAGCTTGCTGGTCAGGAAATTGACGCAGTCGCCCACGGTGGAGAGCCCGCTCAGCTCGTCCTCCTGCACCTCGCCGATGTCAAAGGCCTCCTCCATACTCATGACCAGCTCAACCAGGTCAACGGAATCAGCGCCCAAATCCTCCTCAAAGGACGTATCCATGGTGATCTCATCCTCATCTACGGAGAACTGCTCCGAGATGATCCTCTGCATACGCTCAAAGATGTCCTGCATGTCGTTTCCCTCCTTTCGCAAGGGGATGATGAATATGTGCCAATGGCATGATAAATCTTTTCCCCTCTTCTGTCAATAGGGTGCGGCAGATTTCTTCCATTTTCTGCGCAGCCTGTCAGTGTCCGGTCTTCATCAGCTGGATGTTGGCCTCGATCTGACCGGCCAGATCCGCCTCTGCGGCAGTGACAGCCTGATAGACGGCGTTCTCAATGGCCCGCGCCTTGCTGGAGCCGTGGGCCTTGATCACCGGCTTCTGGAGTCCCAGGAAGGGCGTGCCGCCGATGGTATCCGGGTCCAGCCGCTCCTTGAAGGCGGAAAGGCCATTCTTCACCAGCAGGGCGGCCACTTTCGTCTTTAGACTGCTCAGGAACAGGCCCTTTAATTCCTTTCCCATGAAGGAACCCACCCCCTCGATGGACTTCAGCATCACGTTGCCGGAAAAGCCATCGGTGACCACCACATCGCAGCCGCCCTTGATGGCTTCTTTCGCTTCGATATTGCCGATAAAATTCAGATGGCCCGCGTCCCCGGCCTCCTTCAGGGCTTTGTATGTCTCCCGGCGCAGAGCATCGCCCTTGCTGTCCTCAGTGCCGATATTCAGGAGCCCCACCCGGGGCTTTGCCAGTCCCAGGGCCTTGGCGGCATAGAAACTGCCCAGGTAGGCGAACTGGAGCAGGTACTCCACCGTACACTCCGCGTTGGCCCCGCAGTCCACCAGGACCAGTCCTTTTCCCCCCACAGGCACCAGGGGGGCCATGGCGGCCCGCCGGATGCCTCTGATCCGCTTCACCAGGAGGGTCCCGGCGCTCAGCAGGGCCCCGGTGCTGCCGGCAGAGACGAAAGCGTCTCCTTCCCCGTTTTTCAGCATGGTCAGCCCCACCGTCATGGAGGAATCTTTCTTTGTCTTGAAGGCCGTGGCCGGGTCGTCATGCATATCGATGACCTCGGCGGCATTGACGACCGTCACCGTCACCGGCAGGCCGCCGCAAGCCCCGGCGGCGGCTCGCACCTCCGCCTCCCGGCCCACCAGCACGATCTCCAGGCCCGGGCGGGCCTTGGCGGCCTGCACCGCTCCTTTTACGATCTCCAGAGGGGCGTTGTCGCCGCCCATGGCGTCTACGATAATCTTCATCGAAGCTTCCTCCTTCCCGCCGCCCTGCGGGCGGCAGCGGCTTGTTTCTTATCTTACTTTTGTCCCTGCCGGGGGCCTTCTTTTCGCTTGTGCGAAAAGAAGCAACGATTTTGCAGCGGCCACATCGAGTGGCCGTGCAAAATTCAATTTTACATGACCACTCGATGTGGTCATGTAAAATCTTAGCACACTCAAGGGACGTCCCGTCCCTTGAGAATCCCTTGCATTACGGGAGGTATTTTATTTTGCGCTCCCCCTGTAGTCCGTCCGGTCTAAACCGGACTGCTCCACGTGTATCAGGCGAAGCGTCTATTCCAGGATGTTGCCGATAGTCCCTACCATATTGCTTCGGGTCCTCCCAGGGGTGCGGCGCCGTCCGTTTACTGTCTCTATGGAACTATCGCGTATCGGTCCTGCCAATCAAATAATCAACGGAAACCCCATAAAAATCCGCAATTTTCCACAAAGTCAGCAAAGTGGCTTCTTCACTCACTCCTGTCTCATAGCGGCGGTAAGTTCGAATGGAAAGATCAAATTCCGTCAAAACATCTTCCTGCGTCAAATTTTTTTCTTTTCTTAACAAAAGCAATCTTTCTGAAAATTTCGTCATAGTTTTCTCCCAAAAGGCTTGACAGGCCACCAATGACCGGTTATACTGTAACCGGTCACGTGTGACCGCAACCAAAAAGGAGCATCTCCTCTTGATTGCTTCAGCTGCGAAAAATGCACCTTGACAACTAAACCAAAATCTCCGGTTTCAGCTTCTCAATGATCTCCAATGACCTCTTGGATATCTCCTGGTTCTTATTCCGTTTCCCCCTGACCTTGTACCCCAGGGGCGTGATGATCCCGAAATTGATATTCATCGGCTGGAATTCCTTGACCGTTTCATCGGAAATGTAAAGGCTCAGCGCTCCCAGCGCCGTCTCTCTAGGGAAGTCGATGGGGCCCTTCCCCTCCAGCCGTCTCGCCAGCTCCACTGCCGCCAGAAAGCCCGATGCGGCGGACTCCACATATCCTTCCACCCCGGTCATCTGCCCCGCAAAGGTGATCCTCGGCTCGCTTTTCAGTCGATAATACCGGTCCAGCAGCCTGGGTGAATCCAGATACGTATTGCGGTGCATCACGCCGTAACGCACATATTCCGCGTTTTTCAGCGCCGGGATCATGGAAAAGACCCGCTTCTGCTCCCCGAACTTCAAATGGGTCTGGAACCCTACCAGATTGTAGATCGTTCCCTCCGCGTTGTCCTTCCGCAGCTGCACCACCGCGTAAGGCTCTCTGCCCGTGGCCGGGTCCTTCAATCCCCGCGGCTTCAGCGGCCCGTACCGGAGGGTATCCTCCCCCCTCCTGGCCATCACCTCCACCGGCATACAGCCTTCAAAGACGCTCTTGTCCTCGAATCCGTGGACCTCCGCCTCTTCCGCCGCGCACAGCTCCCGCCAGAAGGCCTGATACTCTTCTTTCTCCAGGGCGCAGTTGACATAGTCCGCCGTTCCCTTGTCGTACCGGCTGGCGAACCAGGCCCTTGTCATGTCCAGGCTCTCAAACATCACCAGCGGCGCGGCGGCGTCAAAGAAATGCAGGGCCGCGTCCTCCCCGCCGGTGCGCTTTTGCAGGTGCTCCGCCAG
Organism: uncultured Clostridia bacterium; assembly: GCA_947177115.1. Lineage (GTDB taxonomy): Bacteria > Bacillota > Clostridia > Oscillospirales > Oscillospiraceae > Pelethomonas. The sequence continues at coordinate 2,691 of CAMWTG010000127.1, read as the reverse complement.
CCCATCGCTGGTCAGCGGCCCTGTAGCGACCAAAACCTCGCCCTCCGGCAGATCGGTCCGCTCCCCCTCCATCACGGTAATGTTGGGATGTTCCCGGACCGCCTTTGTCACATAGGCGGAAAACCTATGCCTGTCCACCGCCAGCGCGCCGCCGGCCTCCACCCTGGTCGCATCCGCCGCTTCCAGGACGATACTGCCCAAACGCCGCAGCTCCTCCTTCAGGAGCCCCACAGCGTTCTCCAGCCCTGCGCCCCGCAGGGAGTTGGAGCAGACCAGCTCCGCAAAATCTCCGCTGGAATGGGCGGGAGACATTTTCCGGGGCTTCATTTCCCAGAGCGTGACCTCAACGCCCCGCTTTGCCAGCTGCCACGCCGCCTCGCTCCCCGCGAGCCCGGCGCCAATAACGGTTACTTTCATGTTTATCCCTCGCTGTATGCTCTGCATCCCGCGCCATCCTGCACAGGCGGATACTATCCGCCCCTACAGATCACCGCGTATCAGACCTGCCAACCAAATAATCAATTGTAACATCATACAAATCAGCAAAACGCCACAATGTAGATGCATCCGGTTCCCGTTCTCCTCGCTCATACCTGCAGTACGAGCTTAGACTGATTTCCAATAGATCAGCCGCTTCCTCTTGTTTCAAATTCTTCTCTTTTCTCAGCAACCGTACTCTCTCGCATAATTTTGTCATAATCTTTCCCTTATATCTTGACAACTCCGTTTGGAATAGTTATAATACAACTATTCCAAACGGAATAATTACTGAAGGAGTGATATCTATGAACGAACTTGTCCGCATACTCTACGACCACGCATATGAACACCGCATGCCATATTATCTGGACGATGAATCCCAGTACCGCGAGAGCAGCATCATGATCGACCGCCAGTACAAGGATCTGCAAAAAATGCTCACCGCAGACGGCCAGCAGCGCCTCGAGGACTACGCAGGCGAAAAATCGGTCCTGCACGACCTGGAACTGGAAGCCATCTTCCGCGCCGGGATCTCCATTGGCCTGGAGCTCTCCCGCCTGTAGGGGCCGGTGTCCTCACCGGCCCGCACTATCGATGGTTGCCACTTTATATGCGAGCCAATGGGGACATCGGCCCCTGCGGAGCTGTCATTCCTTTACTTCCGCCGTCTTTTTGGATGCGGCTTTTTTCGCTGCGGAGGCTTTGGGAGCGGCTGCCGTCTTTTTCCCGGCAGCAGTTTTTTTCGTTGCGGCGCTCTTCTTCGCGGCAGGCTTCTCCTCTGCGGCCCCGGCGGGCGCACCCTCCGCTGCCTCAGTCTCTCCCCCGGCGGTTTTCTTCTTCCATCCGCCCCGCTTCTCTTCCGGGGTAAAGTTCTCGCAGGCTTCATTGATGCAGAAAGGTTTTTTGAATCCCTTCCCCGCCTTTTTGAACATGGTCTGCCCGCATACCGGACAATCGTCCGCCACCGGTACATCCCAGGTCATGAAATCGCACTTGTTGTTTTCGTCCTTGCTGGTCAGCTTTTCACAGCAATAGTAGGTGTACTGTTTTCCGGTCTTTTTGCTGTTGCCGGTGCGCTTCATCAGCCGGCCCCCGCACTTGGGGCACCGCCCCGGCATAGCGACCACCAGCGGCTTGGTAAACGTACACTCCGGATACCCCGGGCAGGCCAGGAACCGGCCAAACCGGCCGCTTTTGATGACCATCTTCCTGCCACACACATCGCAGACTTCATCGGACTCCTCATCGGGCACCTTCAGCCGCACGCCCTCCAGATCCTTCTCCGCCTGGTCCAGCTCCGCCCGGAAGGGCCCGTAGAACTCCCGCAGCAGCTCCTTCCACTGCTTGTTCCCCGCCTCCACATCGTCCAAAGCTTTTTCCATGTTGGCGGTGAAGCCGGTGTCCACGATGTCGGAGAACTTATCCGCCATCAGACCGTTGACCACCTCGCCCAGGGGCGTGGTGTGAAGGTACTTGCCGTCCTTGACCACATACTCCCGGTCCAGGATCGTGCTGACAGTGGGCGCGTAAGTGGAAGGGCGGCCAATGCCGTTTTCCTCCATGGCCCGAATCAGAGAGGCATCGGTATACCGGGGCGGCGGCTGTGTGAAGTGCTGGCCCGGCTGGAAATCCAGGCTTTTGAGGCTCTGCCCCTCGGCAAGGGGGGGCAGTTTACCCTCCTTTTCCTCCTTCTCCTCGTCCTTGCCCTCCTCATAGACAGCGGTATAACCGGAGAATTTCAGGCTGCTGCTGCTGGCGCGGAAACCATGGACACCGGCCTGGATCTCCACGGATACCGCATCGTAAACGGCGTTGGACATCTGGCAGGACACAAACCGGCTCCAGATCAGCCAATAGAGCCGGTATTGATCGGTGGTCAGGTCCTTTTTCACCCGCTCCGGCGTCAGCTCCACATCGCTGGGCCGGATGGCCTCGTGGGCGTCCTGGGCACTGGCTTTAGTTTTGTAGGTCCTGGGAGCGGCGGGACAGTATTCTCCGCCGTAACGGCCCTGGATGAAACCTCTGACGGCAGACAGCGCCTCATCGCTGAGCCGCAGGGAGTCGGTACGCATGTAGGTGATCAGGCCCACGGTACCCTCTCCGGAAATATCCACGCCCTCGTAAAGCTGCTGGGCAATGGCCATGGGGCGGCGGGGGGTCATGTTCAGTTTCCGGCTGGCCTCCTGCTGGAGGGTGGAGGTGGTGAAAGGG
>CAMWTG010000126.1 GCA_947177115.1 uncultured Clostridia bacterium | reverse complement strand
TTCTGTCCCCTTTTCTGTTTTTGACTTCCTTTAACTGCGTGTTTGGACACTCCCGACCGCCGCAGCCTCTTGCCGCAGACGCAAAAATCATGTATACTGAGGCAGATCGTTTTGCCGGGAGGAGGGACGCGGCGGTGCGCATTGCCATTTGTGATGATGAAGAAGCCCTGGCGGCGCTGGTGGAACAGTTGGTCAGGCGCTGGAGCGGAGAGCGGGGCCATCCCTGCCTTGTCCGCACCTTCGCCAGCGGCGAGGAGCTGCTTTTTGAGACGGCGGGCAGCTATCCCTTTGACCTGATCCTGCTGGACATTGACCTGGGCGGCGGGAACCTCAGCGGCCTGGAGCTGGCCCGGAAGATCCGGGAGACGGACGCTGGGGTGGCCCTAGCGTTTCTCACCAACTACCCGGGCCACGTCTTTGAGGGCTACGAAGTTTCGGCCCTCCGCTACCTTATGAAGCCGGTATCGGAAGAAAACCTCTTTCCTCTGCTGGACCTGGTCCTGGAACGCACTGGACGGGCCAGCCGCTACCTGGTGCTGGAGGTGGACGGAGAACAGCGCAGGGTAGAAGAGGACTGCATTTTCTATCTGGAGGCCAGAGGCCACACCGTACTGCTGGAAACGGCGTCAGGGCCCGTCACGGTAAAGGCCGCCCTCTCCACCCTGTCCCGCCGGCTGGGGACGGATTTTGTCCCCACCCACCGCAGTTTTCTGGTAAACCTTCGCCATGTGGAGCGGGTAGGGCGGGCGGAGTGCTTACTGGAGGGCGGATACAGCGTCCCCGTCAGCCGGGGAGCCTGGGAGAAGCTGAACCGGGCGTTTATCGACTATTACCGGGAGGCGTGACATGGAAATTTGGATCATCCTGCTGGCCGTTGGCCTGGCGGCAGCGGCGGCTGCTGCTGTTGCGGCGGCGGTGTGGGTACTGCCGCGGCGCAGCGACCGCCGTATCGCCGCCTATCAGAACAAGCTGCTGGCCCGGCAGATCGCCGAGGTGGAAAACCTGTATGTGACCATGCGGGGCTGGCGGCACGACTACCACAACCATTTGCAGACGCTGAAAGCCAAGATGGACATGGGGCAGACGGCAGAAGCCAGAGCTTACCTGGACAGCCTGGAGGACGACCTGGACGGCATCCGGGCCCTGGCGGAGACGGGCAACGTCAGCGTGGACGCTATCCTGAACGCCAAGCTCTCCCTGGTGCTGAAACAGGGCATCGACCTCAACTTCAAGGCTTCGGTCCCGAAAAATCTTACCGTGTCTGACATCGACCTGTGCGTCATCCTGGGCAACCTCATCGACAACGCCATGGAGTCCTGCGAAAAGGTGGAGGAGGGACGGCGGTTCCTGCGGCTGTATATCGGCGTGCTCAAACAGCAGCTCTATCTCTCCATCACCAACGCCACCACGGAAACCGTCCGCAAAATCGATGCCGCCTACATCTCCACCAAGCGGGGCAATCACGGCCACGGCCTCAAACGCATCGACCGCGTGGTGGAAAAGTACGGCGGCTACGTCAACCGGCAGAACGAGCCGGGGGTGTTCGCCACGGAGATTTTGCTGCCGCTGTGACCGGACCTGCATTTCGCGCTCGGATTTTTACAATTCGTGCGCGAATTTTCTTTTTCGGGGAAAGCTGTGGTATACTGCGTCCAGCAATGAAAGGGAGTGATCCAAGTGAAAAAACATTCGGCGCTCAGCAACGAGATCTGGCTGCTGAAGCTGCTGGTCAAGTACGAGAAGTGGTATCCGCTGCTGCTGGCGGCGCTGATCGCGGCAAAGCTGCTGCTGCCGCTGGTGTCCACCCTGCTGCCTGCGGCGGCGGTGGCGGCGCTGACCGGGGGCGGCGGTATGGGGCAGTATCTGGCGGTCATTGTGGGGCTGATGGTCCTCTACGCCGGGGGAACCTTCCTACGGGACTGGCTGGAGAACCGGAACCTTATCCTGCGGGACAATTTCCGCATGGAAGTCTGCGTAGCGATGGTGATGGAGAAGGCCATGACCATGGACTACGGCAAGCTGGAATCCGCTGAGGAGCAGAAGCGGCTGGCTACCGCCAAGAATCAGGCGGGCAACCCCATGTCCGGCGGCGTGAACGAGCTGCTTTATGCCGTGGAGCCCTGGCTGCGGAGCCTGCTGGGCATCCTGATCTACGGAACGGCGGCGGTCATGCTGGACTGGCGCATCCTGCTGGTGCTGGCGGGCATGACCGTTGCCAACTATGCCGCCGCATCCCTGGTGCGGCGGTATGAGCAGGGTTCCCTGGAGTCGCAGAAGCAGAACTATCGGGAGCAGGACTATCTCAACTCACAGGCCGACAAGCCAGCCAACGGCAAGGACGTGCGGCTCTACCGCATGGAGGACTGGTTCCTTACGTCCCTGCGGGCCGTGTACCGGCGGCGGTGGACATGGCGAAACCGGCTGTTCCGGCGGAAGGCCGTGGGCAGCGTCAGCGATACCCTGTTCCTGGCATTGCGGGATATCCTGGCCTATACCGTACTGATATCGGCGTTCCTGGCCGGACAGGTGGACGCGGCGGGATTCACGTTTTCCCTGGGCGTTCTGTCAACTCTTACCGCCTGGTTGAATGAGTTTATCCATATCAACGATAATCTCCTCTACTATAACATCGCGTTCAACACCCTCCGGAATTTCCTTGATGAGGACGATGCACCCCCCAACGGCGAAGACGCAAAAGCTGACGATCTCCGCCGTCCTCCCAGAGTGGAGCTGCGGGACGTGACCTTTACCTACCCGGACGCAAAAGCGCCCACTATCGACCGCCTGAGCCTCACCCTGGAGCCGGGGGAGAAGATCGCCCTGGTGGGTCTCAACGGCGCGGGCAAGACCACGCTGGTGAAGCTGCTGTCGGGCCTCTACCGCCCGGACAGCGGGGAAATCCTGATAGACGGCGTACCGGCGGAGCAGTTCAGCCAGGAAGAGTATTTCCAGCTGGTGGGGACCGTGTTCCAGGACGTAAGCCTGCTGCCCTTTACCATCGGGGAGAATCTGGCGGGCCGGGAGAACTACGACCGGTCGAGGGTGTGGGAGAGCATCGGCAAGGCTGGCCTGCGGGAAACGGTGGAAAACCTGCCCAAGGGCCTGGACACCCACCTGACCCAGCAGATGGAGAAGGACGGCGTGGAGCTGTCCGGAGGGCAGCGGCAGCGGCTGAGCTTCGCCCGCGCCCTTTATAAAGACGCTCCTCTGCTGATTCTGGACGAACCCACCGCCGCCCTGGACCCCCTGGCGGAGGCGGATCTGTACTACAAATACGCCCAGGAGACGGCGGACAAAACCAGCGTGTTCATCTCCCACCGCCTGGGGTCCACCCAGTTCTGCGACCGGGTGGTCTACATGGACGGGGGCCGGATCACGGAGATGGGTTCCCACAGGGAATTGCTGGCGCGGGGCGGGGCCTACGCCAGGCTGTTCGAGGTGCAAAGTTCCTGGTACAAGGACGAGAAGGAGGCCGAAGCGCATGAAGAAAACTGAACTGCGGGAATTTTTCCGGGACTTCCGGGCATCCCTGCGGGTGGTGTCGGAGGAGATGCCGGGGCTGCTGCCGGTGACGGTGCTGTCCGCACTGGTGGATTCAGCCTTCCCCTTCGTCAGCATCATCCTGGGGGCGCGGATATTGGACCGCCTGCTGTCCGGCGGCGAGGGGGTCATGACCCTGGTCTGGTGGATGGTGGGGCTGAATCTCGGCCTGGGCCTGGCCTCCAAGCTGCTTGAGCAGTATCAGGTGACCCAGCGGCGCAAGTCCGACAACCTGACGGACATCGCCATCGTGAAAAAGTGCCTGACCATGGACTATCAGCAGCTGGAAACCCAGGAGATCATGGACAAGAAGACCCGGGCCGTGGAGGGCAGCCGCAACTGCGGCGGAGGCGGCGGCACGATGGGCTTTCTCCAGGAGCTGACCGATGGGCTGGAGTACGGGGCCACGATCATCTATGCCCTGCTGACGGTGAGCCGCCTGTTTGTCCGGGGAGACGTGGCGGCGGACGCGCCGGTGTGGGTGCGGGCGCTGGACTCCCCGTGGGCGGCGCTGGCGCTGCTGGCGGCGGCTCTGGGGGTGACGGCGGTTTGCATCCCTCTGACCAAGTGGGTCAACAAGGTGGACATGGAAATGTATGAGGGCGGTATCGATGGCAACCGCCGCTTCGGGGCGTTTTACAGCCTGCTGGATTATCCGGTAGGGAAGGACCTGCGGACCTATGATATGGCCGGTATGGTCATGGACAAGTTCATGCGCAACGAGAAAACCAAAAATGCCCGGTTCAAGAAAAACTATATGCGGGAGCAGATGATCCTGTCCCTGATCGCGGTGGTGAACCTGGGGACGGTGCTGCTGGCCTACGCCTTCGTGGGGCTGAAAGCCATGGCGGGGCTTATCACCGTGGGTGCGGTGTCCATGCAGGTGGGGGCCATCACGGCTTTCGCCGGGGCGGTGAGCCGGGGCATCGAGATGCTGGGGCGCATGGACCTGCACCGGAAGTATATGAAGGAGTTCGCGGCCTTCCTGGATACCCCATCGGAGAAGTACAACGGCACCCTCCCGGTGGAAAAGCGGGACGATGGGGACTACGACCTGGAATTCCGGGACGTCTCCTTCCGCTATCCTAACCAGAAACAGTGGAGCCTGCGGCATGTCAGCTGTGTCCTGCCTAAGGGCCGGAAGCTGGCCATTGTAGGCCCCAACGGCGCGGGCAAGACCACCTTTATCAAGCTCCTCTGCCGCCTCTACGACCCCACGGAGGGGGAGATCCTGCTCAACGGCATCGACATCCGGAAATACGACTATGGGGAGTATCTGTCCCTGCTGTCGGTGGTGTTCCAGGACTTCAAGCTGTTCTCCATGAAGCTGGGGGAAAACGTGGCCGCCAGCGTGGACTACGACCCGGAGCGGGTCTGGGCGTGCCTGGAGAAAGCGGGGATGAAAGAGCGGGTGGAAAGCATGGCGGAGGGCTTGGAGACGGGGCTCTACCAGCAGAAGGAGGACGGCGTGGAGCTCTCCGGCGGCGAGGGGCAGAAGCTGGCCCTGGCCCGGGCGCTCTACAAGGACGCCCCCGTGGTCATTCTGGACGAGCCCACCGCCGCCCTGGACCCGGTCAGCGAGTACGAGATCTACAGCCGCTTCGGCCAGATGGTGGAGGGCAAGACCAGCATTTATATCTCCCACCGGATGTCCTCCTGCCGCTTCTGCGACCTGGTGTATGTCTTTGACGGCGGGTGCATCACCCAGACGGGCGCTCATGAGGAGCTTCTTGCCCGGGAGGGCCTGTACGCCCGGCTCTGGCGGGCCCAGGCGCGGTATTATTGAGAAAGCCGTGCCCGCACGATCCCAGGGATTTTCCATTAGAAACGGGCGAGCAATGCTCGCCCCTACACGGATCCTGCCATTTGAGGGATCGTGTATCTCAAAAATGGATTTTCCCCATCTCCTCTTGCGATGTAATGTATAAAGGGTTGAATGTCGCTTATGAAAGTGGTATACTTTACCCATATCAATTTTGACAAATCGAAAGTGTGGGGGAAAGCAGCATGGATATGACAAGGTTTAAGTGGACACGAAAGCCAAAGCAATGTCATATTGACAGCACAAAAGTAGAGATCGTCACGGCTCCACACACCGACCTGTGGCAGAGGACCTATTACCATTTTCAAAATGATAACGCACCGGTGCTTCAAATGGAAACGGATGAAAAGTTTTTCAGCTTTATTGTTAAAACTGATTTTTCTGAAAGCCATCACAGATTTGACCAATGTGGTATTGTTATGTATTTGGACAGTGAAAACTGGCTGAAAGGCTCCGTTGAATATGAGAACGAAGATTTCCAACATTTAGGCAGTGTTGTAACAAACAACGGGTATTCTGACTGGGCAACTACCGCTATTTCTGCTGCAATCAAATCCATGTGGTATCGTTTCAGCCGGCGTGAAGATGATTATTGTATTGAATGCGCTGAAGATGGCGTCCACTATAGCCAAATGCGCATTTGTCATATGGATAGGGGGAGTGGCACAGTCAAGTTTGGCGTCTATGCCTGCTCACCGGAGGATTCTTCGTTCAAAGCTATTTTTACTAACATAGAGTTTACTGAATGCCAATGGAAGGCCCACGATGGGCAGCAGCCAGATGGAAGATAATTTTAACTTAATTGGGGGGATTTTGCCTTTTGGTGAAATCCCCCCTTGACAAATGTCCTCTTGATTTATTATCCGGAATCAGTTAAGATAAAACTACCAATGGAGGAGGAAACGAAACATGATCATTACCCAAAAAAAGCCCCCGGAAGAACTCCTGTCCCTCCTGGGGGAGACAAAAAAAGTGGCCCTTGTGGGCTGCGGCCAGTGCGCCTCCGCCTGCCAGACGGGCGGAGAGAAGGAATTGGAGGAAATGAAAGCCTTCCTGGAGGAGAACGGGAAGGAAGTAGTCGCCTCCGTCCTGCCGGATGAGTGCTGCCACAAGATGCTGGTCAAGCGGGAGCTGAAGGCCGTCAAGGACAGCGGCGCGGAGGCCATTGTGGGCCTCTCCTGCGGCGATGGCGTGCAGACCGTGGCCGACAACATCCAGCTCCCCGTCTATCCCGCCAACAACACCATGTTCCTGGGCCAGATCGAGCGGATCGGCATCTTCCATGAGTACTGCCGCATGTGCGGCGACTGCGTTCTGGGCTCCACTGGCGGCGTCTGCCCCATCACCAAGTGCGCTAAAAGCCTGGTCAACGGCCCCTGCGGCGGTCAGAAAAACGGCAAGTGCGAGGTCAACCCTGAAAACGACTGCGCCTGGATCCTGATCTACAAGCGTCTGGAGGCCATCGGCCAGCTGGATAAGCTGGGCCAGACCCGCCCCGACAAGGGCTACGCCGGGGTGTCCTACCCCCGCCACATCAATTTAAGGGAGAAGAAGTCATGAGTGAGCTGCAAAAAGCCTTAACCTCCGGCGCGTTCGCCGTCACTGCGGAGATGGCCCCGCCCAAGGGCTGCGATTTCTCGGAGCAGCTGGCCGCCGCTGAACTCCTGCGGGGCAAGGTCCACGCCGTCAACGTCACCGATATGCAGTCCGCCTGCCTGAAAGCCTCCTCCCTGGGCCTGTGCATCCATCTCAAGCAGGCCGGGCTGGAGCCCATCCTCCAGATCACCGGCCGGGACCGCAGCCGCATGGCTGTCATGGGGGACGTGCTGTCCGCCGCCTCCTTCGGCATTGATGCCGTTCTGGCCCTCACCGGGGACCACCCCGTGGTGGGCGACTGCAAGGATTCCAAGCCGGTGTACGATCTGGATTCCGTGGGCATCCTGCGGATGCTCTCCCGGATGGAGGAGACCGGCGCGGACTGCGGCGGCAATCCCCTCTCCGGCCCTGCGCCCAGGCTTTTCAAGGGCGCGGCGGTCACGCCCGTCTACGAGCCCCGGGCGCTGCAGATCAACAAGCTGCGCCAGAAGGCGGAGGCCGGGGCGGCGTACATACAGACCCAGGGGATCTTTGATCTGGACCAGTTCCGGGATTTCCTGGAGGACGTGGAAAAGGCGGGGATCCATGTTCCCATCATGGCGGGGATCATCCCCTTGAAGAGCGCGGGCATGGCCCGGTTCATGAATGAGAACGTCCCCGGCATCGCCGTGCCGGAGGAGATGATCGCCCGCCTGGACGCCGCGGCGGCGGAAGGGAAGGAAAAAGGGGTCAAGGGCCTCCCCGCCAAGCTGGGCATGGAGATGGCGGCGGAGCTGATCGCGAAGATCAATGGGGAGAAGCTCTCCACCGGCGTCCACATCATGGCCATTGGCGCGGAGAAGACCGTGCCAGCCATTCTGGAGCTGGCGGTAGTCCGGAGCGGAGGGCCGGCGGCGTC
>CAMWTG010000125.1 GCA_947177115.1 uncultured Clostridia bacterium | reverse complement strand
CCGCGGGGATGCCCCCGGTGATGATGAGCCGCCGCAGGCCGTACCGCACTTGCTCGTAGATGGGGCGGCCGTCCCGATGGTTCAGGGCGATCATCGTCCCGCCTCCTTTCATGTCATAAACGTACTATCCGTACTAATACAGTCATCTTAGCACAGACGGAGCGGACTGTCAAGGGGAGCGGCGGACGTTGTGACGCTCTTGCATTTTGCGCCGTGAGCCAATATAATAGAGAAAGACAGAAAGACCGGGACGGATCGGAGGACGCCATGTCGATATGGGACTTAGAACTTGTATTCATAAGCGTTTGAGCAAAGTGTGAAAATGAGAGATTTTGACCATGGCCTCAGCGGAAGGAACGGAAATCTCATAATCTTTGCTGAGCCGTCTGGAATGATTTAGCCATGAGAGGGTGCGTTCTACTACCCATCGCCAAGGGAGCCTTTCCCATTGATGGGGCTTGATTTTCTCTGAAATATCAACGCCAAGGTCAAGCTGTTGCTTCAAATCAGAAACGAAAGTACCCCGATATCCAGCATCCGCACAAAACTTCTGAATAGACGGATACCGCTCATACGCTCGCTTGGCAGTAAATATCCCAGCCTTTGTGTCATGAACGTTGGCAGCATGAACTACCACCGACAGCAGATTCCCCATGGTATCCACTACGATGTGCCGTTTTCTGCCTTTCGTTTTTTCCCTCCGTCAATTCCACGTTCTTCGCTTGCTGCTACCGTTTTCACACTCTGAGAATCGATGATCGCGTAGCTGGGACTCTCCTTACGTTCAGCATTTGTTCGTGTCTTTTTTACAAGATGCTCCAGAATTTTGTCCCACAGACCGCTGATCCGGGCGCGGCGATAAAAACTGTGTACTGTTGAATATGGTGGAAAATCATGGGGCAGTTGTCTCCATTTACACCCTGAATCCACCAAATACAGTACAGCATCCGTCAATTCCCGTTTGCTCCACGTGCAGTTGCGCATCCCAGTATAGAGTGGGGCAATTTCTTCCCACTGGCTCATCTGTCAAGTCGCTGGGATACGACTCTCGTTCTTTGCCTTCCATGTATCCTATTTTATCACTGCTTTATCCTCTTGTGAATACAGATTCTAAGTTGAGAAACGGAAATACCCATGCTATAATAAAAAAGAGTAAAAGGGGGACGGACTCAAGTGGTGCAACAGAGTTGGTGTGTGAAAATATGGGGTGTCCGGGGTTCCTCCCCCGCTCTTGGCTCCAATTTCCTGGAATACGGGGGGAATACCTCCTGCTTCTCGGTGGACCTGGGCGATGCTCTGGTAGTGCTGGACGCCGGGAGCGGTCTAATGGCGCTGGGCGAACAGCTGATGAGCAAAAAACGGCGGCGGGTAGATATTTTTATCAGCCACCTCCATCTGGATCATGTGATGGGGCTGTTTTCTTTCCCTCTGCTCTACAGCCGTTGGGCGGAAATCTATCTGTACGGTTCCCCAAACACTGTTCGAGAGCTGGCTCATCTAGTGGAACCGCCGCTTTGGCCCATCGGCCTGGCGGACTGTCAGGCCAAAGTCCGGCTCCAGGAGGTCCGGACAGACAAGCCCTTCTCCCTGGCCAGAGGGGCCGCTCCGGGGCTGACAGTGACTGCTCTGGGGGGCAGTCACCCAGGAGGGTGTAGCTACTACCGTCTGGATCGGGATAGACGGAGTCTGGTCTATGCCCTGGACTGTGAGCTGACGGGGGACGCGGCCCGGCGGCTGACCAGGTTTGCCGGAGGAACCGATCTGTTGATCTGGGATGCTGCCTTCGCTCCAGGCGACCTGAAGCCGGGCTGGGGACACTCCACCTGGGAGCAGGGAATCACTCTGGGCCAGACAGCGGGAGCGAAACGAGTGCTGATGACTCACTACAGTACAGGCTATATGGATGATTTTTTACGTGAACAGGAGCAGCTTGCCAGGCAGGCCGACAGCCGCGTTCAATTTGCGAGAGAAAAAATGGTGATCCAATTATGACACAAGAACAGATGCGACGGGTATTGGAGATCGGGGTACAGCTGTCCTCGGAACGGGACCTGAACACGTTACTGGAGGAAGTTCTATCCTGCGTGATGGAACTGACCCGGTGCGATGCAGGGACGCTGTATCTTCGGGATGAGGACACTCTGCGCTTCAAAATCTCCCGGAACAATACCCTGAAAAACTACTCCAACGGGGCAGGAATGTCCCCAGTGCCCCTGCGGCGGGAAAATGTGTGCGCTCTGGCCCTTCTGGAGCGCCGGACGATCCAGATTGATGATGTCTACCACTGTGCGGACCACGACTTCTCCGGCCCCCGGAGGTACGATGCTCAGACTGGCTATCACACCCAGTCTATGTTGGTAGTGCCTATGCGCAGCCGGGAAGGGGCGGACATTGGCGTACTCCAGCTCATCAATGCCATGGACGAAAATGGGAATGTGTGCTCCTTTGCCCCGGACATGGCCCTGGTACTGGAGTCGGTAGCTTCCCAGGCAGCCATTACCATCCAGAACGTGCGCTACTTAAACGACATCAAAGAGTTGTTTCAGTCCTTCGTCCGGGTGATGTCCACCGCCATCGATGAGCGCTCCCGCTATAACGCGAACCACTCCCGGCGCATGGCCCAGTGCGGCGAGCGGTTCATCGGCTGGCTCAATGCCCGGGCGGCGGGGCGGGGGGAAATGTCCCCCTTCTCCCCCCGGCAGCAGGAGGAGCTGCTCATGAGTATCTGGCTCCACGACATTGGCAAAGTCACTACGCCCCTGGAGGTGATGGACAAGGCCAGGCGGCTGTCCCCGCTTCAGGAGACGAAGCTAAAAAGTCGGCTTGCGGAGATCTGGCTGACCAAACGGATTGACTGCCTGGAGGGCCGGACAGATGGCGATGAGCTGGAGTCCTTCCGCCAGAGCATCCGGGAAGCTGAGGCGCAGATCGACAGCATCAACGGGGCAGAGTTTGTCACAGACGGGCAGCTGGCATGGCTGGACGAGCTGAAACAGCGCACCTACATAGACCAAGACGGCCGAGAGCGGTGCTGGTTCACCGATGAGGAATATGAGATGCTGTCCATCCGGAAGGGAACCCTGTCCCGGCAAGAGCAGGAAAAGATGCGCAAGCACGTGGTGATGACGGACAAAATGCTGTCCCAGATCAAATTTTCCCCGGAATTGGCTCATGTGCCGGAATGGGCGGCGGCCCACCATGAGAAGCTCAACGGCAAGGGTTATCCCAAGGGGTTGAAGGGGGAGGACATTCCCTTTGAGGTGCGGATCATCACCATTTTGGACATCTTCGATGCCCTGGTGGCCAGCGACCGGCCCTATAAAAAGGCAAAGACTGTGGACCAAGCGATAAAGATTTTGGGCTTTGGAGTCAAAGACGGAGAACTGGACGCGGAGTTGACGGAGCAATTCATTGAAAGCCGCTGCTGGGAGGGGCTTTACGACAAAACGGAGGGAGAAATATGAAACAAAACACCAAACGGGCGCTGTCCCTGTTGACGGCGCTGTCCCTGCTGCTGAGCCTGCTGGCCGGCTGCTCGTCCAAGGTGGAGGCCGCCACCATGCGCCTGAAGCGAACCGAGGGCACGGTGGGCGTGTCCAACGGCGCGGGCAAGGACCTGGAACCGGCCGAAAACCTGGGCCTGTACAGCGGCTACGGGGTGGATACCAAGGCGGCCAGCTACGCCTGGATTGACTTGGACGAGGTAAAGCTGACCAAAATGGACGAAAACAGCCAGGTTGAGATCAAAAAAGAGGACAAGCACCTCACTATTGAAGTGAAATCGGGCAGTTTGTTCTTCAACATCACCGAGCCCCTGGCAGAGGACGAGATGCTGGACATCCGCACCTCCACCATGCTGGTGGGCATCCGTGGCACCTGCGGCTGGGTGGAGGTGCTTGATGAGGAACACATGAACATCTATCTGCTGGAGGGCAAGGTGGAGTGTACCGCCGGGGAGAATACCGCTACTGCCAACGCCGGGGAGATGGCGGAGATGAGCGCGGATGGGATGATCGAAGTCTCCGCATTCTCCGGCAGCGCTGTCCCTGCCTTCGTCCGGGAGGAAGTCGAGGACGATGAAAATTTGATGGAGGCCATTCTGGACGATTCCGGTATCGATGTGACCGGCGGGGGTGCGTCTGCCGATGAGTTGGCTGACTATGCGGATATTCTGGATGAGATCACGGCCCATGGAGAAGAGATCTTGTACACGGAAATCCTCGATTTCGAGGCGGACGGCAAACCGGAATTGCTGGCCATTGTAAATACGAAGACCGATGGGTTGCCTAATAGCGATTATATCACCATCTATATTTGTCAGAAGGAAATGCGCCTAATGGGGTTTAGTGCATCGTCTTATAATGTAAATGGCATTGGAATCACCTCGTTAGTAGAAAAGGGCGGTCGACTGTTTGTAAGAATCCAGCGCACCCAAACATTTCCGGCGTCTCCGGGGGAGTTTTCCACAGATACGTCTTATGCTGGTTCTGTTGCTAAGGAAGATGGTTCCAGGGAAGATTGGGGTTGGGTGGATCATTTTGAACGCTCAGAACACGAGTATGGCGTTTATTATTCAAGATTCCTTCATGATGAACGTGGATTTGCTTCTGCGGACTATGAAGAACTGAGCGTTGAAGAACTTGCAGCTGCACAGGCACAATATAAAGAGTTGAAAGTGCTTGTCTATTACACAAGTGATGAGGGTTACATTGTGCTACCCGACCCATCGCAGATTGAGGATGTCACTCAGCCTGCCGCGGCAGAGCCGGAATTCGAAGAGCCCCAACCCGATGACGGCCAGCCTGTGGAGGCCGCCCCAGGCGAAGACATCACTCCAGTGGCCGCAGATACCACCCCGGCAGACGAAGACATCACTCCGGCAGTCGCGGATACCGCCCCGGCGGCTGAAGACCCCGCTCCCACAGTGGAGGATACCACCCCGGCGGACGGGGATGCTGGTCAGGCAGACCAGCCGTCAAACGCGGATATCTTGGAGCAATACAAAGCTATCCTGGCGCAGGGAAAATCTTATACTTATCGATCGGACGCAGACCTGCACGCTAATGATAAAGGCGCATCGTATATAACATACGAATATACGCTGTATCAAGAGAGCGGATACTCCGTGCCAACACTGATCCTGCGGAATAGCGGTGTGGACCTTATTGGGTATCTGCTGTTCCGGCATGACCCTGATACCGGGACTACCAGCCAAGTGGGCGATGATATGGCCAGCAGGTTTGAAATGCCCAGTCACAGTTTCCTCAACTATAACGAAATCCCCTGGGACAACTGGCACGACATTACAGATACCAGTTACCTAGAGTCCTGGCTGTCCTGACGTGACAAAAGGGATAGTACGGGTAAGACAGCCATTGAGGCGGCCAGGCAGCTGCTGAAATATTATGCAATAACATGTGTATGGCTGACAAAGAACACAGGAGAGGATCGCATGAAACAGCGCAAAAAACGGATGTTATTGCCGCTCCTGGCCCTGATCCTCGCCGGGACGCTCACCCTGCTGGTGGGGCTGGGGGTACTGAAGGGCCCGGATCTGGCGGCATCGGATGCGCTCTACCAGCGGCGCGCTGCATCGGACGGGGAGATCGTCCTGATCGGCATCGACCAGCGGGCGCTGGAAGAGCTTGGGCCCTACAACCAGTGGAGCCGGGAGATCATCGCCCAGACGATCGAGTCGCTGAATGCGGTGGAGGACTGCCGCCCGGCGGTGATCGGCGTGGACATTCTCTTTGCCGGGGAGAGCAATCAGGACGCGGACGCCAGGCTGGTTCAGGCGGCGGAGCGATATGGCAATGTGGTTACCGCCTGCGCGGCGGAAATTGGCACTGCCCTGGCGGAGCGGAATGGGGACTACTACCTGGAGGAATTTTCTGTTCTGTCCTTTGACGAACCCTTCCAGGCTTTAGCCCAGGTCACCGAACAGGGGCACATCAACGCCATGCTGGACTCAGACGGCATTCTGCGCCACCATATGCTGACCATGACTCTCCCAGACGGGAGGCAGGTCCCCTCCATGGCCCTGGTCATAGCCGATCGGTATCGGGCTTTGCAGGGGGCAGAGTCGGTACAGATCCCTGAGACCGACACCCGAGGCTTCTGGTATTTACCCTTTTTCGGACAGCCAGGGGGTCTGAACGAGTCCATCTCGGTGGTCGATGTGTTGTCCGGAAAGACAGACCCCGTCCGCTTCGCCGGAAAGATCGTCCTCATCGGCCCCTACACCACAGGCCTTCAGGACAGCTACTTCACGGCGGCGGATCACTCCCGGCCCATGTACGGCGTAGAATTTCAAGCCAACGCCATCCAGGCCCTGTTGTGGGAGGGCTACAAGACCGAGGTGAAGGATGGCCTTCAGCTGGCGGTTCTGTTTGTCCTTCTTGCGGTCGGATTGGCAGGCTTCTGGCGCAGGAAGATACGGTGGGCCGCCGCTCTCTGGCTGCTGCTCTCTGGCTGCTGGATCGCGCTGTGTCTGGGAGCCTATCAGGTTGGCTGGGTCCTTCATGTGCTCTGGGTCCCAGTGGGGATTACGGTCCTCTTTGCCGTTTGTCTCGTCTTCAACTACGCCCAAGCGGCCATGGACCATCAACGGATACGAAAGACCTTCGAACGCTATGTAGCTCCCGAGATCGTTGGAGAAATCTTGAAAGAAGGAGCCAACGAACTCCAACTGGAAGGAAGAACCGTTCCAATTGCGGTGCTTTTTGTGGATATCCGAGGCTTTACCAAAATGTCGGAGGAGCTGAGAGCGGAACCAAAGAAGGTGGTAGGAATCCTGAATGAATACCTGACCTTCATCTCTGCGTGCATTATGAGAAACGGCGGAACACTGGATAAATTTGTGGGCGATGCGGTAATGGCCTTTTGGGGCGCGCCTCTGCGCGGAGAAGATTTTGAGATGAAGGCCGCCCGAGCTGCCCTGGAGATGGTCGATGGGATGGAGGAACTGTCCGGGAAGTTGAAGGAAAAATTCGGATATGGCGTTTCCTATGGTGTAGGTATCCATCTGGGGGAAGCGGTGGTGGGCAACACTGGATCCAAAGACCGCATGGATTATACTGCCATCGGCGATACAGTGAATACCGCTGCCCGCCTGGAGGCTCAGGCTCCTGCGGGCGTTATCTATATCTCCAGGGCAGTCGCGGATGCTCTGGTTGGCCGAATCAGCGTTACCTCCCTTGCCAGCTCGATACCACTTAAAAACAAAGAGGAGGATGTGGAAATACTTACGCTGGATGGGATATTGTAAAAAGCTGACCAAGAGCCTGGCACCGATATAAAACGATCCGGGCGGACTGTGTGAGCTGTCCGGAGCTGACAGCCCACAAAATGATGTAGAGATACTGGTGTTTCCTGCTTGATTTTCTTTTTCGACAAGCTGACAGGGCCGTCCCAAAAGGGACGGCCCTGTAGTTGTCGCTGTGCTCAGGCAGTGTAGCCTGTGGAGGTGTCGATGGTGATCGTTTTGCTGGCATTGTCCCAGCCAATACCGAAGTCGAACGTCTGTCCGATATCGCGAAGCTTGAAGTAGTTGTTCCCGCCAATGTTGTACGCCGTGAGGGAGACTTCCGTGCCGTTAATCAGGAGCTTGGAGGCGGAGACGGTGGCTTTCTGTGCGCCGGAGCCCTTCGCCGCCATCTCGCTGGCGTTGGCGGTGTAGGCGCTGCCGGAGGTCAATGTAATCGTCTTGCTGGCGTTGTCCCAGCCCACCTCAAACTGCTTTTCTGTACCGTTCAGGACATAGGCCAAATCCCGGAGCTTGAAATAGTTGCTGCCATCGATGTTGTAGGCGTCAAAGGCCACGCTCTGACCGTTGACCAGGACCGTGGAGGCCGTGGGGGCGGCGCTCACGCCGGAGGGCTG
>CAMWTG010000124.1 GCA_947177115.1 uncultured Clostridia bacterium | reverse complement strand
GGTTTACGGCAAGTCCAATGGTGACGGGGACTGGGATCGGGGGTACAGCGGGACCTACGACATCTACAGCCAGGTCCCCGGCGGGGAGAAGACCAAGCTCCTCTCCGATGTGTCCGATGTACTGGATATTTCCGTGGACGGCGGCAAGGTCTCTCTGGTCTATCTGACCACCGAGATGGAGGAGCACACCCTGTATGATTTTGTTTCGGACTCCCTGGCCTCCAGCGATGCCGGACAGCGGGAACCCAGCTACGATGATTACCAGACCACCAACGCCTGGGGCTGGTGGACCACAGACTGGGAGGCATATAACGCGGCGTACGAGGTGTGGTCCGCGGTGGAGAGCCGGAACTATCTCCGGCAGTCTCTGAAGGATACGCCGTACACTGTGACCACCTATACTCTCAACCGCTATGAAAATGGAGAGAAGAGCACCTTGGCTGCGGAGTTGGCCTTCTACCCCACCTTCTCCGCCGGAGCGGGCGTTTACCTCTACGCCAGAAGCGAGCAGGAAATCTCCGCCGTGTGCGATGTGCAGGATCTGGCGTACTCGAGCGATATCTATGGCATGATGGACGCCGCCGAGCGAAGCTGGTACCAGAACGTAGGCGGCGAGGAATCCCCCTTCGATCTGGATGAGGACAGCAGCCTGGATGATCTATACGTCCTAAACGGGAATGAGGCGGTCCTGGTGGTCTATGAGGACGGCGAGGCCCTGCTGCAGACTTACAGCGTGGATAAAAAGGGCCTGACCTTTGTCTCGACCATCACCGATGATGATTTCTCTTTTCCTGTTATGGGCAGAAGCGGCGGCAAGGATGCGCTGTACTATTTCACCGATATGGACAAAGACAGATCCACCGGCGAACTGATCTGTTATGCCAACGGCAAGGAAACCTCCGTGGCCAAGGACGCCGACCGCGTTGTTCTTCTGGACGATGGCACGGTATTCAAGTTGGAGGATATATCGTACAACGACCGCCGGTCCCAGACCGAGGGCTCTCTTTATGTGGTGAAAAACGGTAAGAGCGAGCGTATCGCGGACGATGTATTCGTTTGGAGGACCGCCTATCTGAGCGGCAGCCAGGTGGCCTACATCAGCGATGGCGACCTGTTTGTCTGGAACGGTAAGGACAGCGAGAAGCTCGCCAGCGATGTGACCAATTTCTGGTCCAGCAGTCAGGCGGGATACCAGTCCTTCTCCTGCAATTGAGACGGCCATGGCGGTAACGGAAAGCGCCATGCTGGAGGCCCAGGGCCTCTGTAAATCCTATGGCGGGACACGGGTCCTTCACCCTGTCTCCTTCCGGCTGGAGGCCGGGGAATGCCTGGGGGGGGCCGGGGCCAACGGTGCCGGCAAGGCCACCCTCCTGCGCCTGCTGGCCCAGGCGGAGCGCCCGGAGAGCGGCAGGGTCCTCTTCCGGGGGCGGGACACGGCGGGGGACCGCCGCTTTCCCCGTCGGTCGCTGGGCTATGTGCCCCAGGACAGCCAGCTGGCACCGGAACTGACGGCCGGGGAACAGATCGCCCTGTGGCGGGCGGCCTGCGGCCTGAGAGGCCGGATCCAGGAGGAGCTTGCTGCGCTGCTGGGCTTGGAGGATCTGCTCCGGCGGCGGACCGGCGAGCTGTCCGGCGGGATGCGGCAGCGGGTCAGCATTGCTATGGCCCTCTCCACCGGACAGGAGGTCCTGGTGCTGGACGAGGCCACGGCGGGATTGGACGAGAGCTACCGGGAGGGGCTGCTGTGCTGGATGGAGGGATTCCTGTCCCGGGGCGGCTGCGCGGTGTGGTGCAGCCATTTAAACGATGAATTGGAGCGGCTGTGTACCAGCTGCCTGACCATACAGGAGGGGCGCGCCTCCTGGGGCAGCGGTCCCGCTTGATCTTGATTTTAGGAGGAACATACCATGTTTTGTAAAAAATGCGGAAAGAAACTAGTAGACGGGGTGAAATTCTGCCCCCACTGCGGCGCCGCCGCCGGCCCCGCATCGTCTCCGGACATAATTCAGACCGCGCTGGAGACGCAGCCCGTAAAGGCGGACCCGTTTGCCGGCGGAGGCGCAAGCATGCCTCCCGCAGGCGGCGCGGCCCGCAAAACCGGCGGCGGGAAGACGGGCGTGTTTATCGGGATCGGCGCGGCGGCGGTGTTGGCGGTGGCGTTGGCGGCAGTGCTGTTGTCCGGCGTGATCGGCGGACCCAAGGCGGCCCTGGGCAAGGCGGCCGCCAAATCCCTGAACGCCTACCAGGCTGCGTCCGATGCTATCGGCATGCCGGATATGCGGAAGCTCAGCGAAAGCAAACAGATCCGGACGGATATGTCCTTCCAGATCAAAAATCTCTCCGATGAGCTCACCGGCTACTCTTCCGAGGCCCAGCTGCTGAAGGGCCTGGGAATGAGCATGTCCACCGGCATGGACCTGCCGGGGAAAAAGATCGATTTCTCCGCTGCCATCTCTTACGGCTCCGCCACCCTGCTGACCTTCTGGGGCCAGGCGAACGATGACGTGCTGGCCGTGGGCTGTCCGGAACTGCTGGACAACAAGTCCTACGGTCTGAGCACGGTCACCCTGGGGAAGGATCTGGATAAACTGGGGGCGGATATGCCGGAGGGGATGGAGGATATGAGCTTCAACATCTTCGACATTATCGATACCTTCTCCAGACCCATTGAGGTGGACAAGGCGGCTGCCAAAGAATTTGCCAGCGCCATCGAGGTGGAGAAAACCGGCAAGACCACCATGGATATCAACGACCACTCCGTCAGCTGCACCGGCTACCATGTGGTGATCCCCAAGGATGCCATCCGCGCCTACATCAATGCCCTGGAGGACGCCTATAAAGCCCGGGAGTTGGACGATGAGATCGTGGAGCTGCTGCGCTCCATGGGCGTGCCCAAGGATGAGCTGTCCCAGATCCGCGGCGAGATCAAGGACGCTGTCAACAGCAAAGAGATGTTCGATGCGCTCGATGAGATGGCGAAGACCATCGGCGACCTGGAGCTGGATGTGTACCTCTACAACGGCTATGTGGCGGCCGTGGTGTGGGAGGACAAGATCGAGGGCGAGCGGGTGGAACTGGGCATCTACCTCGGCGGCGGAAAGAATTACGCCGATGATCTGAGCGTGGACCTGAGGATCGCGGACGCGCGCCTGCGCTATACCTCCAGCGGCAACCACGGCACGGAGGGCGGGGCGTATACCGACTCCAGCTCCCTCCGCATCCAGGAGGCCGGCTCCGGTTATGCCTATACCATT
This sequence comes from uncultured Clostridia bacterium, assembly GCA_947177115.1. Lineage (GTDB taxonomy): Bacteria > Bacillota > Clostridia > Oscillospirales > Oscillospiraceae > Pelethomonas. Next base: position 4,634 of record CAMWTG010000124.1, on the reverse strand, counting down.
GATTCCGAGATGGAGTATCACCCCAAGAACGCTTCCGACAATTTCGAGTGGACCGTCAAGGGCAGCGGCATCTCCCTGACGGCGGAGGGCCAGCTGACCACCGGCAAGGACCGGCTGTTCCTGGATCTGGATAAGCTGTCTGTAAGCGCTTTCGGCACGGAGATGCTCCGCCTGGGCGCTACCTACTCCATCCAGCCCTATTCCGATCCCGATATTTCCGCCAAGTCCCCTGTGATGCTGTCCTCTATGAAGGAAGAAGACTTTTTGGAGCTGAGCGAGGATATCACCGCCAATGCCCAGAGCTGGGCCATGGGGCTGATGAACGATGTCCCGGAGCTGTCCCAGCTGTTCTGGTAACGCGGCGGCATCCATGGGAGGACTGATTCTTTTTCGAAAATTGACAGGGCTCACCCTCGGCAGGCTCTGCCGGCAGCTGTGGCTGCTGGCAGGGCTCGCCGCGCTTTGCGCCCTGCTGCCTCTGGCGGCGGGCCGGGCGGCGGAGGAGGCCCTGTCCGGCGGGGTGGATTTTTCCGGCATTATCCTGGCGGTGACGGCGGCGGAGGGAGACCCTCTGCCGGAGCAGCTGGAGCGGACTATAGGCGGAATGTCCGATGTCGGACAATACTGCTCCCTCCGGGCCATGGAGCGGGAGGAGGCTAGGCAGGCCCTGGAGGCCGGAGAAGCAACGGCGGTGCTGGATCTGCCGGAGAACTTTATCCGGCGGGTCCAGTCGGGGGAAAATCCCGCCGTGGAGATCCTGGTGGACGGCTCCCGGCCTTTGGAATCCCTGCTGACGCTGTGGGTGGGACAAAGCGCCGCAGACCTGCTGGCCGCATCCCAGGCGGGGATCTACGCGGTGCTGGAGCAGTACGATCTGGCTCCGCCCGTTGGCCTTACCCGGGACCAGGCGGTTATGGAGATCAACCTGAAGTATGTCCAGTGGACCCTGAACCGGCAGGAGCTGTTCCGGGAGGAAAAGCTCCTGCCCACCAGCGTCCTGCCCATCAGCCTGCACTACCGGCTGAGTCTGCTGGCTTACCTGGTGCTGTCCACAGCCCCGCTGTTTGCCTGGATATGCCAGGGGCCCTGGATCGCGGGTCTGAGGCGGCTGCGGTACGCGCGGCGGAGCCCTCTGTGGGCCCTGGCGGCGGGGCTGGCGTCCTGCTGGGCGGTGATGACGGCGGCGCTGTTTATCCTGCTGAAGCTGGCCCCGGGACTTCCGGCGGCAGCGGCGTTGGAAACGGCGGCGGTCTGGGGGGCTTTCTTTGCCGGTTGGGCGGCATTCTGCGCTCTGCTGACGCACACGGCTGCCGGGTGCGGCGGACTGAGCTTTCTTTTGGCGCTGGCCATGCTGGCGGCATCCGGGGGGATCGTCCCGCCGGTGCTGCTGCCGGAGGGCCTGCGGCAGGCCGGAGAATTTTCCCCCATTACCTGGATGCGGGCTCTGGCGGCAAAGCCGTTGGGCTACGATGCGGCGGAGCATCCCACGGCGCTGCTGCTGGCGGCAGCCGCCGCGCTGTGCGCCTTGTCCGCATGGTTGTATATCCGGCGGGCGAATGAAAGGGGGGAGAAACCGCTGTGAGATACTTTTTTCTCTCACTGGGACTGTCCCTCCGGGCCCAGCTGCGGCGGGGGCGGCTTTGGCTGGCTCTGGCGCTGGTGCTGGTACTGGGGTTGGCGGTGCGCTGGGAAACGGGCCGGGACGCCGCCGGCAATGGTATCGTTCAGGTGGGAGTGGTCCTGTCCGGCGGCGGCGAGGCCTTCCGGGAGGCTCTGGAGGCACGGAGCGGCAGTCTGATCTGCTTTGTCCCGGCAGATGAAGCCGCCGCCCGGGCAAAGGTCGCCTCCGGACAGTGGGACTGCGCCCTGGTGCTGTCCGAGGACTTCGACAGCCGTCTGGCCGCCGGGGAGGCGGAGAAGCTGGCAACGCTGCTCACCGGCCCCGGCTCGGCCGTCTACCCCCTGGTCCGGGAGACCGCCGCCGCCGCGCTTCTGGAGCTGTCCTCGGCGAAAATCGCGGTGGATTATCTGATCTCCAGCGGCATTGCCGGGGAGGGCGATGCTGCGGACATAGCCCCCCGGCTGGCGGAGCAGCTGCTTCACACCCAACGGGTCCGGGTGGAAATGGAGACTCTGGCGGGCAGGCCCCTGGATGCGTTGGCTTTGGCCGGGGAAAGCCTGGGCCGGATCCTGCGGGGCGTTCTGGCAGCGGCGGCGCTGGTATGGGCGCTGTTTGCGGCGGTGGATCTGGGACGCTGGCGGCAGTCCGGGACGGCCCGGCGGCTGCTGCCCTGCCTGGGGGGCGTACCGCTGCTGCTGCCGAGGCTGCTGGCGGCGCTGCTGCCGGTCCTGCTGCTGGGTTGGGCGGGGATCTTCGCCGCCGGAGGCTCCTGGAGGAGCGCGCTGGCGCTGGGGCCGTACCTGGCCGCCCTGGGGGCGCTGGCGCTGCTGCTGGCGGCATTCCGCCCGGTGTGGACGGCCCTGCCGGCGGCGATCCCCTTTGCGGCGGCCTCCGCCCTGGTGCTGTCTCCGGTGTTTGCGGACGTGACTCTGTTCTTTCCCCGGCTGAGGCCCCTGTCCCGGTGGCTGCCGGTCACGCTGTATCTGCAGGGGAGCGATGGAGACTTGACGGCCCTGGGACGGCTGCTGCTGCTGGCGATGGTCTTTGCCGCTGCCGCCGTTGGGGCGGAGGCGCTGCGGGATGTAGGCAACGCAATTAGGGGAAGGCAAATAGGCAGCAAAAAGAGATAAGAAGCTCTCATGCAAACACTTCGCCGTATTTTACCGTTTTTTGCGTATAAAGGACCCGGCGCGGGCTTGTTCAGCCTGCGCCGGGTCCTTCTCTTCGCTTTTCCATTCCTTCAAATGAGACATGAAAATTTTTCCACGTCCGCCAGAGCGTTCCCCGTCCAGCGGCACCGGTAGCCGCCGCCATTGGGCGCCTGCCAGGCATAAAACTGGTGGCTGGCTTCAAATGCCTCCAGCAGGGTCATGATGGTTCCGCCGTGGACCACCAGAGCAATGCGGTCCGTTGGCCTGTGCCGTGTTGCAAGAGACAGGAATGCCCCCGATACCCGGTCCCGGACCGTGCCCCTGTCCTCTCCGCCGGGGGGCGGGAGCGCGCCTGCGGTATCCAGCCACGCCTGATAGGCAGGATCGTCTTTCAGCTCCTCGTAGGTATGACACTCGAAAGCCCCGAAATCGCTTTCCCGCAGGTCCGGGACCACCTCCGTTTCCATATCCGGATACAGCAGCGCCGCCGTCTCCCGGCAGCGGAGCAGCGGGGAGGTGTACACCTTGTCCACATCGGGAGGATGCAGGCCCGCCAGCGCCTCCCTGCCCTGTGGGCACAGGGGCTGGTCGGTGGAACCGATATAGCGGCGCTCCAGATTCCCCCGGGTCTGACCGTGCCGGATCAGGCAGACCGTCATTTGATCCGCACCCCCAGTCCGCAGCTGACCCGGTACACCGCCTCCGCCTGCTCCGCCAGGCGGCAGCAGAGCCGGCCCACCTGCTCCCGCCATTCCCGGTCCGCCCGGTCCAGAGGGGTCACGCCGCAGCCTACCTCATCGCAGATCACCACGCCATCCGGATGGGTCTCACACCAATCGCGGACCGCCTCCGCCGCGTCCGGCAGATCACGGACCGCTTTCTGGAGGCCGTACAGGCAGTCTGCCGCCCCTGGCGCACCTTCACTCCAGGATGTCACGCCCAGCTGCCGCCGGGCAAAATCCAGTTTCCCCTGCGCCATGCCGCCGATGATCAGAACCATACCGCTATCACCCTTTCCGCCAGCACCGCCGCCGCCAGCATCACCAGCTCGCAGATCTGCAGGAACCATCCCGCCAGATCGCCGGTAAATCCGCCAAACTGGCGCAGAGCGACTTTTTTATAAATAAAGTAGAAGCATACCGCCGCCGCCAGAGCCGCCAGAGCAGGGACCGGTTCGCCCCACAGCCATACCGCCCCGGCCCATAGGGTCAGATATCCCGCCAGCACCGGCCGGGGGAACCGGCTGCTTCTTTTCAGACCGGATCCCATACCCGCCTGGGGCCCCGTGATAGGCCGGGCAGAGGGCAGGCGGTCCACGCCCAAGGCGCTGAAGCTCCGGCTGAGGACGAAGCAGGCGGCCACGGTGGCGATGCTCCCCAGCTCCGTCAGGAGGGCAAAATACAGCAGAAACCATACGCAGCACCAGATCATAGCGAAGGCTCCCGCGCCGGAGTCCTTCAGGATCGCCAGCTTTTTCTCCCGGGATGCGTGGGAGGCCAGGGCGTCCACCGTATCGCAGTAGCCGTCCAGATGGATGCCTCCGGTGACCGCGGCGGGGACCGCCGTCAACAAAGCCGCCCGCAGCGTGTCCCCCAGCTCCAGCAGCCGGCACAGCGCGTCCGCCCCCCAGAAGGCCGCGCCTACCGCCGCTCCCACCAGGGGGAAAAATGCCAGGATATGCCGCATATTCTCCTCGTTCCACTCCACCCGGGGTGTGGGGATGCGGGAATAGGTGGAGAAGGCGATCATGCAGGAAGATGTCAGATGTTTCATGTGTCCGTCCCTCTTTTTCGATTCCATTTCAAGAAAAAGTATTAAACCGCTGCCCAAGGCGAACCGGGAAAAGCGCCTGTCTGGTTTCC
>CAMWTG010000123.1 GCA_947177115.1 uncultured Clostridia bacterium | reverse complement strand
GGCTGGGGGGAGGCGGCGGGCGGTTCGCTCCCGATGAGGACGGTTATCCGGGTAATCACGAGACACGGCTGGGCGCGGGTCATGAATTGTTCGCCGTGGAAGCTGCCGTCTGACATGCCGGTGATAACGCCAGTGGCGTAGCAGGTCTTGATGGTGACCGTGCGGTTGAGGGGAACGCTGGACCAGTCATTGACCTGGTTGGGAACGTTGTCCAGCCTTGGGTCTAAACCCTAGTGTACGCCGCTGTCAGGGAGAAAACCCTGGTAGATCCCGATGAGAACGTTCTTTGCGATGTTGGCCATGTCGTAACGGTTCATGGCCTTCTCCTCGATGGTCATGCTGTTGGTCAGATATTTGTCCTCGCCGATCTTCAAGTTGGCCCAGTACCACGGGGAGCCGGAGGGCTTGGAATCCTGCGCGGCCTCAACGTCCGCGCTGTAGAAGGTTCTGGTTATCATGGCAACGAACTGTACGCCGGTCACTGGATCGTCAGGCCGGAAGCTGCCGTCCTCGAAGCCGGTGACGATCCCCAGGTCCACGCAGTTCTGCACAGCGTCCCATGCCCAATAGCTGCTGTCAATATCACTGAAAGAACTGTCCGCCGCCAGCGCGGGGCCGTAGAGGGAAAAGCTCAAAACAAGGGAGAGAAGCAGGGATAAAAAGCGTGTGGTGTGTGATTTTTTCATCATCATAACCTCCTAAAGTTTCCCGGTGGTGCGGCCCGTGGGGGTGGTGCTTCTACCCCCGCAGGCGTTCCGCCGAGACAACAAAAGTGGCGCAGGGTCAATAATCCCTACACCGCCGGAAGCTACACACACTCCATTAAATCTCCCCTTGATAATCAATAGGAAAACCGTTATAATGGATTTTAGGTGCAGTAATTCTGCTGTGTGGGAGGTTAGGTCTCCTGCATAGGGGTGTGGGGAGGTCGCAACTCTCCGCGCCCTGCCTTTATGCTTCTGTGTCTCGAAAAATGATTGTACCGCAGATTCCGGAAGATTGCAAGGGAGATTTCGACATTTCAACCGGGACGGCCCTCCGTCCTGGGCGATCAGCGCAGAAAGGCCGGATTTTGCAGAATCTAAAGAGCACCCCGGAAGCCGTAGGCTTCCGGGGTAAGCCCAGAATCCACGATTCTGGGCGCAGTAAGCGCCCTGGATGGCCCCCGCCGTCCAGGGTCGGCGCGCATCGCGACCGCTTATGCTCTTGGGGTTGTTGCCCGGCTGCCGCCGAGCTTACGCTCGGAACGGTCAGGCCTGCTCGTAGTCCACGACTACGGGTTTTGCTGTAAAAAGGTGTAAAAAGTCCGGTGAATCCACCTTGTTTTTGGTGTGCATTTGGTGACCCGATTGTAAAAGGGCAGCAAAATCTTTGCATAAATGAACGGATAGTTTTTACACGATTTTCTGCATTTGTTATAAAATCCGATGCGCTTGTAAAAAGTAAATGGCACTGTAAAAGCTATACCCGGAACAGCTTTCCCAGTAAGGATGCGGCTTCTGGGAAATGGGGATTGTTCCGCTCCTGCATGGTTCGGATACGGGAAACAACATCCCCCAATGTCAATTCATACATGTAGTGTGCTGGGTAGTAAAGAAGCGTGGCCAGCCGTTCTAGGTCCTTTGGACGTTTTTTGAAATAGACCGTGATAGGCAGGGGAACCAGCCATACAGCGAGAGAATCATATTTTTGCATATCGCTGCTCCTTTGATGACGGTTTTTCTCCGGGTGCCGCAGACAGGCAAAGCCCGTCTGCGAATCAGGGCAGCACCGCGCCGCCGGTAGAGGTGCAGCGGTGGTCATGCGGCCCCGCTGCCGTCCTCGCGACTGCTGTCGGCAAAGTAGACGCTTTCCGCAATGATCTCGATGGACACGCGCTTGTTATTGTCCCGGTCATACCAGTTTCGAGCCTGCAAGCGGCCTGTCAGGATGATCATGCGGCCTTTGGTGAAATAGCGTTGGAGAAACTCCGCTGTAGACCTCCAGGCCACTACGTCAAAGAAGTCGGTTTCCCGCTCCTCGCCGTCTCGCGTGTAGTCCCGCGCGACAGCAATTCGGAAGGTACAGATGGAAATGTCATTGGAGGTTTTGCGCAGTTCCGGGTCCGCGCACAGGCGGCCCATGATGGTGATTGTATTTAGCATGGTTCAGTTCCTTTCGTTTGTCCGGGGATGAAATTTCTACCCCTGTGCTACCCCTAAAAATACCCCTTACACGTTGGGAGCAAGCGGAAAATTCGGATTAAAAAAGTTCTAAAAATTTGTAGATTTACTCAGATTTCGTAATTATATGACGTAAAAAATGTACCGAAAAGTTTGCTTGATAATTCGAATCCCTCACGGCGTACCATGATAAGTTGACAGATTACACAAAGGGGGTAGTCTGTCGACTATAATCGCAGAAAGCCTTTGAACCGCAGTAATTTCACTGCGGTGTTTTTATTTGTGGAGGTAAAACAATGAACGGCTTTTAATGACGCTTATGACAGCTTGGTCCGAATATTCCGGATGTGGCTCCTACCCAAGGGCCACATCCAGCGCCAGCATAATGGTGAATCCTGCCGCAAAGAACAGCATTCCCAGATTGGAGTGTTCTCCAATAGCTGTCTCCGGGATCAGCTCCTCCACCACCACGTAGATCATGGCCCCCGCCGCGAAGCCGAGCAGATACGGCAGGGCCGGAAGAATGAATCCCGCAGCCCAGATAGTCAGCAGCGCCGCCAGCGGCTCGGCCGCGCCTGACAGGACCCCGTACACAAACGCCCGGCCTTTGCTTACGCCTTCCGCCTGGAGCGGCATGGAGATAATGACCCCCTCCGGGAAATTCTGAATGGCAATGCCAATGGACAGTGCCAGCGCTCCGGTGGCCGTAATGGTTTCATTTCCGGCCATCCGGCCTGCCAGTACCACGCCCACCGCCATGCCCTCCGGGATGTTGTGGAGGGCAACGGCCAGGATCAGCATGGTTGTCTGTTTCAGCCGGACAGGGGGCCCTTCCGGCTGCTCGCCGCGCTGATGCAAGTGGGGGATTATCCGGTCCAAGACCAGCAGAAACAGGACGCCCAGCCAGAAACCGGCGGCCGCCGGGAGGAATGCCCGCCGGCCCATATCCGCCGCCTGCTCCAGGGCAGGTACCAAAAGGCTCCAGATGGACGCCGCCACCATGACTCCTGCCGCGAAGCCGGCCAATACCCGCCGGGCTTTTGCGTGAAGCGGGCTGCGCGCAGCAAAAACACAGGCCGCGCCCAAAGCCGTACCGCCGAAGGGGAGGAGGATTTCTTGCATCACCTCTGACATTTTGCAGTTCTCCATTTGTCAAATTATATAAGGACAACCCATCTATATATAGTCAAAGCAGTTGAAAAGAAGCAAACAATTTCTTTTCACCCGCAGGGTATTTTACGCCGCAGAGAGCCGCAAAAGCGCTTTTTCAACCGCATGGACTATTCAAAAGGCCGTCCCTATAAGGATGACCCCATTGGAGTGATTTTTTGCATCACAACAGCAAATTTTTCATTCCCTCGCAGGTTGGCACGCCGGGGTCCGGTCTTTTCGGATAGCGGGAAAGCAGAAATTTCCCTTGACAAATTGAGGTTACAGTTGTAACCTATATACAAGGAACAATTGTAACCTGATTTTGGAAGGAGTATGCGCTATGTGGGAAGCGGAAAGTAAGATCACCGATGCGGAGCTGGAGATCATGCAGGCCCTATGGGCCGCGGACGGACCCATGACCCTGGGACAGCTGAAAGCCGCCCTGTCGGATAGACATGGCTGGAGCGGCGACACCACCAAGACCCTGCTCCGCCGTCTCTGCGAGAAGGGTGCGGTGGGGCAGGAGAAGCAAAAGGTCTACTGCTACCGCCCCCTGGTAGAGCAGGACCAGCTGGGCCGGTACCGGACCCAGCGGCTCATTGACAAGCTCTATTCCGGCAGCGCCAAGGCCATGGTGGCCGCGCTGGTGGAGCACGACCAGCTGGGACCCCAGGATGTAGACGAGCTGCGGACGTTCTTCCAGGAGCTGTGGGAGAAGGAGGGAAAATAAATGGAACTGTTTTTGCAGACGCTGGTGAAACTGAGCCTGCTGGGCTCGCTGCTGGCATTGGCGCTGACGGCGCTGCGGCCCCTGCTGCAGGGGCGGGTGAGCCGGGCGGCGGCGTACTATCTGTGGCTGCTGGTGCTGCTGCGGCTGTGTGTGCCGGCAGGATTCGATCTGCCGGTACCCGCGGCGGAGGAGGCGTCCGTCCCGGATCCGCCGGCGGCGGTACAGCCCGCGATGGTCTTTCCGCCGGTCACTCCCGGCACAGCTCCGGACGCGGATCCCTCCAAGACACCTCCGGAGGCTGAACCGCCTCGGGAAACGGAGGCAGTCGCCCCGGCGCAGCCAGAAGTTTCCTCTGCACAGGGGCAGCAACCATTGGTTTCCTCTCGTGTAAACGCCGCTTTACATTGGCTGCGGGACCCCGCTTTATGGGCGCTGCTATGGTGGTTTGGCACACTGGCCAGCGTGGGGTGGTTTGCGCTGGGATATCTGCGGATGTACGAAAGGGTCCGGCGGACCGCCGTATCGGCCTCCCCGGAGGCGTACGCGCTCCTGAGAGAGCTGTCTCGCGGGAGCCGGGTGGAGCTGGTGGAAAGTCCGGCCGTCACAACGCCGCTGCTGCTTGGCGTGGTACATCCCACGATCGTCCTGCCGGCAGGCGTGACAGACCCGGACCGCCTGCGGGACATCCTGGCCCACGAGCTGACCCATGTGCGGCGGAAGGATCTGCTGGTGAAGTGGTTCGCCGCCATTGTCACCAGGTTCCATTGGTTCAATCCGGTGATGCTGCTGGTCCGCCGGGAGACCGGCAGGAATTGCGAGCTGGCCTGCGATGAGGCGGTGATGAAAAGCCTGACCGCCCCGGAGCGGCGGCATTACGGAGAGACGCTGCTGGCCCTGGCAGCTCACGCGCCCAAGGGGCTTGGCCCGTTGGCGGTGACGCTGTGCGAGGAGAAAAAGCAGCTGAAAGAAAGGTTGTACTGCATCGTGAAATATAAGAGATCCGGACCCATGGTCATTTTCCTCTCCCTGCTGCTGGCGGCGGTGGTGGGAGCCTGCTCTCTGGTCACCGGCGTGAAGCCGGTGGAGCCCGATGCGCCGGACCCGCTGCTCCGGGATGAACAGCAAACGCCCCCGGCGGAGCCGGAGGACGCGGCGGTCTACGATCTGGACGGCGGGCTGACCATCGCGGTCCCGAAGGACATAGCGGATCAGGTACAAGTCGTTACCGGAGGGATCGAGGATTCTCCCTTCTGGGGCGAGCTGGCGGCCTTTTTTGAAAAACAGAGCTACGATGAGATGCTGGAAAAGTGGAACTTTGAGGGCGGCGGTTTCCTGTTTGGCATAGACCGCTATACGCAGGCTGAATATGAGGATTTTTTGGCCCATGGCAGCGTTGGGGGCCAGCCCTTTGCCATAGACAGCGCCGGAAACTATTACATGTATATTTCCGCAGAGGTCTTGGATCATAACTACGGCTTCCGTGAGGATCAGTCGGAAGAGCGGCTCGCGGCCCAGGAGCGGCTGAAGGCCCGGAGAGAGGGCATCCTGGCGGACTTTATCTCCCGCAACGGTCTGGAGCCATACTCTTCCCTGCATGCGCACGCGCAGGCTCTGTATCAGAGCATCACGAAAGAAACCTCCCCGGGCAGCGGCGAATACGACTTCACCGTCCGGGTGGAGCAGGGCGGCAAAACCGATGAATTCCACATCACCGGGGAAAATGGGTATAACGTGGCTTTTGTAGGCAACTACCTCTCCCTGTCCTACACATGGGAGGAGGCGGATGCAGCGGATTGGCTGGCCCGTGATCATATGGGGACCGTCTTAACACTGACCAGCGCGGATGGAAAAAGCTCGATCCGCTGCCGCTCCGCGGACGATGTGGTGGAGCTGGTCCAGGATGGCGGGACCCGGTACGCCCGCGTCCGGGACCCGGAGACGCCGGAGGACCCCGACCCGCATTTGCGGTACAGTCTGCTCTCCTTCCTGATGATCATCCCCGATGATGCATTCAATTCCTCTGCCTGGGACGGCACGGCGGACGGGAGCCTGTCTCCGGCGGAAGCGGCGGCGGTATTGGCGGAGAGCGCGGCGGAGCGGTACCGGAACACGCCGGACTGGCTGGACTGGAAGCCCCTGGACTTCCAAGTGGAGAGCGCGGAGGTGTTTGATGTTTACAACGGCGAGGATCTCCCCAATTTCTGCTTTAACGGGGGCTTCTGCGTCCAGCTGGACGACCCCAACTATATGCACTGGCAGGCGGGTTCCGGATTGGACGCTCCCATCACGGAGGGCCCCTTTGCCGGGTACTACCGCTGGGGCCGGGAGATCTTCGTCATGAAGAACGCCAACGGCGATTGGTACATCGCTGATATGGGTACCGGCGGGGGCATCGTGGAATTCCCCGGCTGGTCGTGGTCCTCCGGCACAGCCAACTCTCTGGAGAAGGCCCCTTTAGAGGAATTGGCAGACCTGTTCTTCCTGACGGAGGGAGATACCCACGCGTACCGGCTGCCATCGTATATCTGCAGGCGGCCCGCAGAGGAGCTTGCCGGACTGAACGGCCTTCTGGACCGGCGCACCGGACCGGAGGCACAGGAGCTCTGCCGCGCCCTGGCCGCATACCTGAATGCGGGTTTCGGGGAATCATACAGCGGTACCCTGCGGTCTCTGGAGGACCTGAACGCGCTGCTGAGCCCGGCTTATCAGGCGTACACGGCGGACGTGCCGGCACTGGGGGAGTAATACGATTTCTTGATTAGAAATGCAATGCCGTTACCAGGCAAAAATTCAGGAATAGCCGTGGTCTGAGGCTGGAATTCAAAGTTTTTTGGGGACTTTTTCTTGCAACAGTTAAAGGAAACGGGAGGCCGCAGCCTCCCGTTTCTCTGTATACAGATAAATGCCGCTCATCCCTACAAGCTGTCCGGCGAATACGCGCCGAACCCCTCTCCCAGCACCTCGTGGGCCTCGCAGACAATAATGAAGGCATTGGGATCAATGGCGGTGACGGCGGCCTTGATCGCGGCGATCTGGCTGCGCTTGAAGGCGCAGAGGACCACCTGTTTCCTGTCTCCGCTGAATCCCCCCTTGCCGTCCAGCAGGGTGATGCCCAGGTCCATTTTCAGCAGCTGCCGGGCGATCTCACCGCTGGAATCGCTGATGATATAAGCGATCTTCGCGTTGATGGCGCCGTAGACCACCGTATCCATCGCCAGACTGGAAATATACATGGCAATGATACCGTAAAGGGCGTTGTTGATGCTGTGGAAGGTCAGGGCGTAGCAGCAGATGACGGCCACGTCAATGCTCAGGCACAGCCGTCCGATGGAGAGGTTCCGCAGCTTGTATTTCAGCAGCCTCGCCGCCAGCTCCGTGCCCCCGGTGGTGGCCCCCACCGTCAGCATCAGGCCCATGGACACCCCCAGCAGCACCCCGCCGTACACGCAGGCCAGCAGCGGCTCCATGGGGCTGAAGGTGTACACCGCCGCCAGACCGTCCAGCATCAGGGAACCCATGCTCATGGCGTACAGAGAGGAGATCAGCAGCTTCACTCCCTGCTTGCGCACGCCGATATAGAACAGGGGGATATTCAGCACAATGGACGTAATACCAATAGGCAGCACAGGGAAAAAGTGATTGACGATCTGGCCCACGCCGGTGAACCCGCCCATGGAGATATTGTTGGGCTGGAAAAACCAGTTGAAGCACAGCGCGTACAGTGCGCTCCCCAGGGTGATGACGCCATACTCATATAACCACCGCAGGGCCGGACTCTTACTCTTCATGCCGCATTCCTCCACCAAAAGCGCGGGACGCCCGGCGTCCCGCTTTCTGTATTATTCATCTTATTATACATTTTTCCGGCGGCCTTGGCAAGAGGGAGAGGGGC
>CAMWTG010000122.1 GCA_947177115.1 uncultured Clostridia bacterium | reverse complement strand
CCTGCGTACCGCCCTTTACACCTGGCTGATCGCCCGCAACGGCGGCGGCACCTTCATCCTGCGCATCGAGGACACCGACCAGGGCCGCTTAGTGGAAGGCGCAACGGATGTCATCTACCGCACCATGTCCGAGTGCGGCCTGACCCACGATGAGGGCCCCGATGTGGGAGGCCCTGTGGCTCCCTACATCCAGTCGGAGCGCCGGGACACCTACGGCAAGTACGCACGGCTCCTGGTGGAGAAAGGCTTCGCCTACTACTGCTTCTGTGAGAAGACCGAGAGCGAGGAAGATTCCGGCGACTTCAACCGCGCCGCCGACCCCTGCCGTTCCCTGACCCTGGAGGAAGCCCAGGCCCGGGTGGACGCCGGGGAGCCCTACGTCATCCGGCAGAAGATCCCCGAAACCGGGACCACCACCTTCCATGACGCCATCTTCGGCGACATCACCGTGGAGAACTCCACGCTGGACGACCAGGTGCTGCTCAAGCGGGACGGCCTGCCCACCTACAACTTCGCCAACGTCATTGACGACCACCTCATGGGCATCACCCACGTGGTCCGGGGCAGCGAGTATCTCTCCTCCGCGCCTAAGTATGACCTGCTCTACCAGTCCTTCGGCTGGGAAGTTCCTACCTACGTCCACTGTTCCCCCGTCATGCGGGACCAGCACAACAAGATGTCCAAGCGCCACGGCGACCCCTCCTATGAGGACCTGAAGGCCCAGGGCTATCTCACGGAGGCCATCCTCAACTACGTGGCCCTGCTGGGCTGGAGCCCCCGGGGCGACAAGGCGGAGCAAGAGGTGTTCTCCCTTACCGAGCTGGCGGAAGTATTCGACATTGCGGGTATTTCCAAATCCCCCGCCATCTTTGACATCGAGAAGCTGACCCACTTCAACGCCCTGTACCTGCGGGCCATGACCCCGGAGGCCTTCCACGCCGCAGCGGAGCCCTACATCCGGCAGGCGGTGAAAAATCCCGCTCTGGACACCCAGGCCATTGCCGCCCTGCTCCAGGCACGCTGCGAGAAGCTGACGGAGATCCCGGAGAAGGTAGATTTCTTTGAGACTTTGCCTCCGTATGAAAAGGATCTGTTCACCAACAAGAAGTCCAAGACCAACGAGGAAGTATCCAAGCGGATGCTGGAGTCCGTCATCCCTGCGCTGGAAGAGGTCGCGGACTGGAATCAGGAGGCCATCCACGACTGCCTGATGGACCTGGCGGCAAAACTGGAAGTGAAGAACGCCACCCTCATGTGGCCCGTGCGCATTGCGGCGGCGGGCCGGGCCGTCACTCCCGGCGGCGCGGTAGAGATCTGCCAGATCCTGGGCAGGGACGAGTGCCTGCGGCGGCTGACAGTCGGACTGGAGATGCTGGGCGCATGAATTGGCTGAATGAGCAGTTTTCTCTGTTCGGAGAATTTTTGAAAGGCGGCTTTCGCCGGACGGCAGTCTTCTGCGCCCTGGGAATGGCAGGCGCGGCAGTATTGGGGGCGGTGACCGGTCTCCTGTTTCCCCAGCAGGCCGCCCAGGTGCTGAACATCTTCATGGAACAGATCGAGCAGTCCGGCGTTATTGACGAGACGGGACAAATGTCGGTATTTTCCCTGCTGATGAACAACTGGCGTGCCATGCTGCTCTCCGCCGCCTACGGCTTTATCCCCTTCCTATTTCTGCCTCTGCTCAGCCTTGTGTCCAATGGCGCGCTGCTGGGTCTGCTGGGCGCGCTGGTCCACGCTGGCGGACAGTCCATGCTGTTCTACGCGGCGGGGATCCTGCCCCACGGGATCTTTGAGCTGACGGCGCTGGTGCTGTCCATCGCCTGCGGCGTGACGCTGTGCCGGAACATGTGCGATCTGGTGGTCAGCAATCAAAAGCGGAGGCGGCTGCTGCCGCTTCTGGAGGATTTGCTGCGGGTGCTGGTGCTGGCAGTGGCTCCCCTTACGGTGGCGGCGGCCTTTGTGGAGTGCTACGTAACGCCGGTTATTATGAGTTTGTTCATGTGACGGCCGGAGGGGCCGGCATATGGCGGCATAAAGCGTCCCCCCGCGCAGCGAGCAGGTCTGCGCAGGGGGACGCTTTTGTTTATTTCCGGCTGTAAATCATACGATTCCTTGACAAAAAGCGCGGCATTGTTGCCGGGCAGAAACTAAAGTACTATTTGAAGAACATATGGCAGCCGATGGTGGCGTAATATGTACGGTTGGCCCGTACCCATTGCCCCTGGGACAGGGCGGGGTTGAAGAAATACAGGCTTTCTCCCGCCGCGTCCACGCCGGCCAGCGCCAGCCGTGCCGCCAGCACGCTCTGCTCCGTTGGCTCGTTATAAATGGTCTGATTGGCTACGGGTTCGAACTGCACGCCGTTTTTCCTGTCAAATACCACGCTCTTCACCATATCGGGGAACTGCCCGGAAGACACCCGGTTGAGGATGACATTGCCCACAGCGATCTGCCCCATCAGGCTTTCCCCCTGGCTTTCCGCGCTGATGATGCGGCACAGCCAGTCAAAATCCTCTTCGGTGCAGGCCGCCGGCCCCGCGCCCTGTACCATCATCGGGGTATCCCAGTCCACAAAATCCACCTGGGCGCCCAGCAGGTTCGCCACACTGCGCAGCGGCACATAGGTGCGCCCATACCGCAGCAGGGACGCTCTGCCGGTTTCAAAGGAGAACCCATCGGCCAGCACATAATTCCGCTGGGCGGGCACGTCCAGGGTGAAAAGGTCCGTCTCCGCCGAGGCGATCCGCGCCTCACGGTCCCACTGGGTCTCCCAGCCACCCATGGCCTCCAGCAAGGCGGTCAGCTGGACATATGTCACCCCCGTTTCCACAAAAGCGGGAACTGTTTCGCTGCCCACTGTCACCGTCACATCATCCCAGGCCCCAGCCTTGGATGTAAACAGCAGTGCCGCCAGCAGCAGGCCCAGGATCTTTTTTCCTTTCATGTCGTTACATACTCCTTCCTCTGGAAAATCGGGAGGTTTTTCTCCCTTGGGACAGTATAACGGATGCCCCCCGCCGGGAGCAAGGCGTAAATTCTGGTAATTTTTTGCCGGGAAAAAACGGCTTGCCAACAAATTTTTCCAAAACAGCTTGAAAATCCGGGCAATTCATGGTATCCTTGCCCTATCGTTTTATGAGAGAGCAGGTGTGCATGTATGATCTATACCATCACCACCAACCCCTCCTTGGACTACACCGTGGAGTCGGATCTGATCCCCGGTCAGATCAACCGTACCAGCAGCGAGGTTATCTATCCCGGCGGCAAGGGAATCAATGTTTCCCTCTCCCTTCAGCGGTTTGGGCAGGAGACCAGGGCCTTGGGCTTTGCCGCGGGCCGCATCGGGCAGACGATCCGGGATCTGCTGGACGATCTGAACTGCCCCCACACGCTGCTGGAGCTGCCCAAGGGCCAGAGCCGCATCAATGTAAAAATCCAAGGACCGGTGGAGACCGCCGTCAACGGCCAGGGGCCGGAACTGGGTGCCGGAGATCTGGTGCGCATGCTGGAGCTTTTAAAGGGTGTAAAAGACGAGGATGCGGTGGTAATTTCCGGCTGGACCCAGAACATCGCTTTCTATGTCTCCATCCTCCGGCAGCTGCAGGATACGGGCTGCACCACCGTGCTGGATTGCAGCGGCGAGGCGCTGTGGCAGTGCCTGGAGTGCCGGCCCTTCCTGATTAAACCCAACCTGACGGAGTTAGGGGCGCTCTTTGGCGTGGAGGATCTGGAATACGCCGAGGGCGTGGAACTGGCCCAGCAGCTGCAGCTGGAGGGGGCCAGAAACGTGCTGGTTTCCATGGGCGGCGGCGGAGCCTTCCTCCTGACGGAGGGCAGGGAGTTGTATTTCGCCAACGCCTGCTGCGGCAGGGCTGTGAACACGGTGGGGGCGGGGGACTCGCTGGTGGCCGGGTTCCTTACCGGCCTTGGGCAGTCCGGCGATTTCGGCAGGGCCCTGCAGATGGGCGTGGCCGCCGGATGCGCCACGGCTTTCAGCGATTGGCTGGGCACCAAGGAACTGACCATGGAGCTGATGGAGCAGATCCATGTGGAAAAGAGCGTGTTGTAAAAACCTGCTCCGCATTTTGCGGTAGATTTTTTCAAAGCTATGTGCTATACTGCTGGCAGCGCAGGAGCTGTATTCACTGCCGGGGCGGTTGGACGAGCGGGGAAATTTTCCATAGCGGTCTCAACGGGCGGCGGGGGAAATCAATGCAGTCCGGCGGGAGGCCGCTTTTTTCGGCGCCAGCCCGGTCAGGGCTTCAAACCATGGAGGTATAAAGGATATGAAAAAACACCGGAGGATATTATCGCTGGTCATGGCGCTGCTGCTGGTATTTGCGCTGGCTCCAACGGAGGGGCTGGTCCCTGTGGCCCGGGCGGTGACCCAGAGCGAAATTGACAGTCTGAAAAGCGAAGCCAAGGATCTGGCCCAGCAGACCTCTTCCCTGAAAAGCGAGCTGGCGGATCTGAAAGACCAGCAGAACAGCGCTCTCAAGCGCAAAAACCTTTTGGACCAGCAGATCACCCTGACGGTACAGTCCATTGAGAACACGGAAAAGCAGATTTCCGGCTTTGAGACCCTGCTGGCGCAGTCAGAGTATGAGCTGGAGGAGAACAGGAAGCAGGAAGAGGAGCAGTACGCCGTATTCAGCGAACGCGCCCGGATAATGGAGGAGGCCGGGACCACCTCTTACTGGGCCGTGCTGTTCAAGGCGGACAGCTTTGCCGATCTGCTCAGCCGTCTGTCCGATGTCCAGGAGGTCATGAACTACGACCAAAGCGTGCTGGACGGTCTGCGGCAGCTGCGGACCCAGATCCAGGCCAAGCAGGAGGTGCAGGAGCAGCTGAAAGCCCAGTCCGAGGAGGCCAAGGCGGAGCTGGAGGCGCAGAAGGCGGATCTGGACCAGCAGCAGGCGGAATCCGAGGCGCTGCTGAAAGAGATCCAGGCCAACGTGAGCGAATATGAGGCGGAATTGGCGGAGATGAACGCCGAGCGGGACCGTATCCAGGCGGACATCGTGAAAAAATCCGAGGAGCTGGCCCGGCAGATGGCCATGACGGCCACCAAGGGAGGCTACATCTGGCCGGAGACGACCAGCCGGCGGATATCCTCCCCTATGGGGAGCCGCAACACGGGCATTAAAGGCGCGTCCACCAACCACAAAGGAGTGGACATCTGCGGCGTGGGCACCACGACCAGCGTTTTGGCGACCAAGGCTGGAGTGGTGATCACCTCTGCTTACAGCAGCTCCTATGGCAATTATGTGGTTATCAGCCATGGTCCGGGCAATACAACGCTGTATGCCCATATGTCCAGCCGTTCGGTGAAAGAAGGGGACACGGTGACCCAGGGGCAGGTGATCGGGATCACCGGCTCCACCGGCATCAGCAGCGGGCCGCACCTTCATTATGAGATCACCGAAGGCGGCAGCAGAGTGGATCCCCTGAATTATCTAGAGGGATGGATCAAAGCCTGGTAATTTTCGGCGGGGGCGCTGCCCCCGCCTTTCTTTTTCCGGACCGGCCGGGCGGCGGCGCGGGACCGCGCATAAAACCGGTGAGCCTATCATATATTCCACCGGGAGGCGGTATAAAAATGTTAGGCTATATCATCTACGGAGACGGCGCCAAACGGCCCGAGCTTGCCGAGCGACAGCTCTCCGGCGGAAATTTCGTAACGCTGCATCTGGGGATAAGGGCCCGGGCTAACGGGCCCCTGGCCCTTTACCGCGCCCGGCAGGGCGCAAAAATGCTCCGGGAGGCGGGGGTGCGCTCCGCGGTGTTCCCGGTGGACTTTCCCTATACGGCGCTGTTCATCCGCATGGGCATCCTGCCCATTGACACCCTGCCCCTGCGGCGGGCCCTGGCTGCGCCGCTGACCCGGCGGCGGCTGGAAAGCAGCGGTTTCCAACCCACCCAGGCGGTGGTGGCTATCTCCGGCGAGAGGGCTGTCCGGGAGGTGACCGAGTGCGCCAAGGCGCTGGCGCTCAGCTACCGCTATGTGCTTCTCAGCGCACGGGGCGCGGAGAATTTTGCACGGAGCCTGCGGCGGGAGTATGGGATATCCCTGCTGCTGGAGCCATCGCCGGATCAGCTCAACCGGGCGGACGCCCTTGTGCTTTTTACGCCAAGAGGGGATCTAAAGCTGGATAATCCCATTCTCTACACGCTTTATCCCGGCGGCGAGGCGGGCCGGGGCCGCCTGCCCTTGTGCCTGCCCGGAGAAGCGGGGGCCCAGGTGGAGAACAACTGTGACCAAGAGCAGCTGGCCGCCGCTCTGTACGCCATGGGGGCACTGTCCCTGGAGACCCTGTTAGCGGAAATTCCTGGTTGACAGAACGGGAAAATCCCTATATAATGCAATGAATGGTAATGAATCAGTATTGTGGAGCCGTGTGCCCGGCAGGACCACGGCGGCCTGTACGGAAGATGGAAAGGACCGAGTGACATGAAAAAAGAATTCAAGATGAGTCAGGCTCGTTTCGATGAGCTGCAAAAGGAACTGAACTACCTGAAAACCACCCGCAGCGATGAGGTGGCGGAGATGATCAAGGTGGCCCGGGGGTTCGGCGATCTCAGCGAAAACAGCGAGTACGATGAGGCCAAAAACGAGCAGGGAAAACTTTATTCCCGCATCAGTGAACTGGAAAATGTCCTGCTTCACGCTGTTATCATTGAAGAGGGCGACATGCCCACCGACCAGGTGACCATCGGGTCCATCGTTACCGTCACGGCGGTAAGCGGCGGCGCAAGCCGCAGCTTCAAGATCGTGGGCAGTCAGGAGGCGGACGCCATGCACGGCATCATCAGCGAAGATTCTCCCTTCGGCAAGGCTCTTATGAACCATCGGGAGGGCGATACCGTCACTGTCAGCGCTCCTGCCGGTGAAATCAAGTACCGAATCGACAAGATCGAGCGGTAAGCGCGTTTATAAGAGCCGGTTCCGTATCTCAGCGCATGTGGAGAGACGTTGAGCAGGCTCCAAGATACAAAAGAGGAGAGAACAGTCATGGCCGAAAATAACAACAGTACCCCCGAGGTCCCGCAGGACCTCAGCGAAATTTTGCGGGTACGCCGGGAGAAGCTGAGCAGCCTCCAGAATGAGGGGCGGGACCCTTTCCAGGAGACCAAGTTTGTGGCGAGCCATCATGCCCAGGAGATCAAAGATCATTTTGACGCCCTGGAGGGCAGTGAGATCACCATTGCCGGCCGTCTTATGAGCAAGCGGGGCATGGGCAAGGTCAGTTTCTGCGACCTGCAGGATAAGTCCGGCCGCATCCAGCTCTATGCCCGGAAGGACGAGATGGATGAGGATGCCTATAACCGGTTTAAAAAGTACGACATTGGCGACATCGTAGGTGTCCGGGGCGAGGTTTTCCGCACCCAGCGGGGCGAGATGAGCGTCCGGGGCAGGGAGATCACGCTGTTGAGCAAATCCCTGCTGCCCCTGCCTGAGAAATTCCACGGCCTGACAGACAAGGAGACCCGCTACCGCCAGCGGTATGTGGATCTCATCGTCAATCCGGAGGTTCGCCGGAACTTTGAGATCCGCAGCGCCTTTATCAAGTATTTGCGCCATTTCCTTGACGGCCGGGGCTATATGGAGGTGGAGACGCCAGTGCTGAACACCATCAGCGGCGGCGCCACCGCCAGACCCTTCATTACCCATCACAATACGCTGGATATTGACATGTATATGCGCATTGCTACGGAGCTGCCCCTGAAGCGGCTGATCGTAGGGGGAATGGAGCGGGTTTATGAGGTGGGACGTATCTTCCGCAATGAGGGTATGGACACCAAGCACAACCCGGAATTTACCACCGTGGAACTGTATGAGGCCTATGCCGACTTCAACGACATGATGGACCTGTTCTGTCTCTATACACATAATACGAATCCCAACCCAACATAAGGGTAGATCGCCGGGGGGCCCGGTT
>CAMWTG010000121.1 GCA_947177115.1 uncultured Clostridia bacterium | reverse complement strand
GGCTGTGGAGCGCGGAGCGGCCTGAACTGTACCGGGTGTAGATCTAGGTTTTCGACCAATCATTAAAAAAAACAAAAACCATTACCGAACAGGCCGGTTTGCGGCGGTTCGAGATCAAAAACGGCATTATGGAGCTCAATGGCAAGCGCATCCTTTTCCGGGGCGTGAACCGCCACGAGTTTTCCTCCGTTCATGGCCGCTGCGTCACCGAGGAGGAGACGGAGTTGGACATCGTGACCATGAAGCGGAACAACATCAACGCCGTCCGCACCAGCCATTATCCCAATCAGAGCTTTTTCTACCGCCTCTGCGACAAGTACGGTATTTACGTCATTGATGAGATGAACCTGGAGTCCCACGGCGCGTGGGAGATGGTCATGTCGGGCCGGCTGCCCCTGGAGGACCATATCCCCGGCAGCGCTCCCAAGTGGCGGGAGGCGGTGCTCTCCCGGGCGGAGGCCATGCTCCGCCGGGACCGGAACCGGCCCAGCGTCCTGATCTGGTCCTGCGGCAACGAGTCCTACAGCGGAGAAAACCTCCGTGCCGCGGCGAACTACTTCCGCGCTATGGATTCCCGCCCCGTCCACTACGAGAGCGTAGTCCACGACCCCGCCTATTCCGACACCAGCGACATTTTCAGCAACATGTACTGGCCAGCCGAGAGCATCCGCGCGGCGCTGGAGAAAGATTCCAGCCGCCCCGCCATCTCCTGCGAGTACGGCCACGCCATGGGCAGCTCCTTCGGAGGCCAGGATGTGTATATCCGCCTGGCGGACGAGGTCCCGTCCTACCAGGGCGGTTTTATCTGGGACTATATCGATCAGGCCATTACCAGGACGGACCGTTACGGCCTCAAGTACCAGGGCTACGGCGGCGATTTCGGGGACCGGCCCCACGATGGGGATTTCAGCGGCGATGGCATTGTGGACAGCCTGCGCCGGGCCCCCACGCCCAAGATGCAGGAGGTCAAGTACCTCTACCAAAACCTGCAGATCCACATTGCGGATAGAAGGATAAAAATCGACAACCGGAACCTATTCACCAACAGCGGCGAATATGACTGCATGGTCCAGGTGTACCGGGAAGGCGTGCTGCTGAAGGAGAACCTTCTGGACACCGATGTGCCGCCGGGGGAGAGTCGGATGTATGTGCTGCCTTTGTGGCCGGATGAAGAGGGCATGGAGCTCAATGATTGGGACCCTGAGTTCGATGAACATGACACGGAGTATGCCGTTGTCGCGTCCTTCCGCCTGCGGCGGGACGAGGCCTGGGCCAGAGCCGGCTACGAGGTGGCCTTTGGCCAGTGGCGGAACGGAGAGAGGCCGGAGCCGGTCCACCCCGATGAACCTCCGGAGATCATTGACAGCCAGTGGAACCTGGGAGTCCGGGGGGAGAATTTCAGCGTCCTGTTCTCCAAAACGATGGGGGGCATGGTCTCTTACCGCTACGGAGGCCGGGAGATGCTGGACGCTGTGCCCCGGCCCAGCTTTTGGCGGGCCCCCACCGCCAATGACCGGGGCTGCAAGGCCCCCCAGCGCTTTGCCCAGTGGAAACTGGCCAGCCTGTACCCCTTCGAACAGAACCCCGATGGCCTGCGCCCCGGTGAGCAGACCTGGAAGATCGAAAAGGGGCCAAATTGGGTGGAGATGTCCTATACCTGCCATATGGCCACCGCGCCCCGGACCACCTGCGTCCTTGCTTACCGTGTGTTTGCGGATGGCATGGTGGAGACGACCCTGTCCTCCGATGCGCCCAAGATCCTGGGCCCTGCGCCGGAGTTCGGCGTGATGCTGCAGATGGACGCGGACTTCCGCCGTCTGCGGTGGTACGGTCCCGGCCCTGCAGAGACCTACTGCGACCGGAAGTCAGGCGGTAGGCTGGGCATCTGGGAAACTACTGTTGAGGCCGGGCTGGGCCCCAACCTGGTTCCCCAGGAGTGCGGCAACCACACGGATGTCCGCTGGGCCAGCGTTACCGATGAGAACGGATTGGGCCTGCTGTTTGAGAGCCGCAGGATGGAATTTTCCGCCCTGCCCTGGACGCCTCATCAGATGGAGTGCGCCGCCCATCCCCATGAGCTGCCCGCCGTCCACCATACCGTGATCCGGGCGGCGGCCATGCAGATGGGCCTGGGCGGAGATGACAGCTGGGGAGCCAGGCCCCGGCCGGAATATCTGCTGCCGGAGGATGCCATGACCTTCCGTTTCCGTTTCCGGGGCATTGGAGGCTGAGACGGAAAAGGTCTTGCCGGTTACCGGATAAACTGCGTTGAGGCGTACCCTACATAGTCTCCGTACCGCACCACATACCAGTCCTCATACTGGCCGTAGATCCGAACCGTTGCTCCGTCCGGGATGCTGGCGATCACGGAGGAATCGGTGGTGGGGCGGCTGCGCAGGTTCAGGGTGCCGCCCCCCGCGTGGACGGTGCCCTCCCAGGGATCCACAGGCCAAATGAAAGGTATGCCGAAGTAGTCGGTGAGGCTGAGGACCAGGTTCCGGGCGATCTCCGGGATGTTGTTCTCGATCCACCGGGCGTCCTCATAGTTATCGTGATAGCCGATCTCCAGCAGCACGGCGGGGAATTTGGAATCCCGCACCTCTCCCAGGCTGGTGGTGGAGCGGGTGGTCACCTTGTCGGGCAGGGGGTAGATCCCCCGCAGGTTGTTGACAAAGATCTGAGCTGCCCGCTGCCCTTGGGTGCTGGTGGGATAGTAGAAAGCGATGATCCCCCGGACGCCGCCGTAATTGCCCTCCCCCGCCGCATTGGAGTGCAGGGCCAGGTAGAAGTCGTACCATCCCTGATTGGCCTGGCGGATGGAACTGCCGGCGGTCATGTCGGGGTTATTGCGCGTATAGCGGATGCCGCAGCTGTTGAGGTAGGGGATCATGGCGTCCGCCAGACGGTTCATCCAATATTCCTCGCTGCCGGTCCCGGTGACGTACATATTGCTTTCCTGTGTACTTGGGCTGAGATAAATAATAGGCATGGATCGCACCTCCTGTTTTTACCATCCTATGCGGCAAGGACCGGGGAGGTGTGAAGAAGCGGAGAGCGCGTATGCGCTCTCCGCTTCTTCTGTCTGTCAAAAAAGTGGCAGTGCCACTTTTTTGAGAAAGGGGTCCGGGCCGAGTTCGGCCCGCAATGTACTTTTTCGAGGTACGTGCCCCCGAAAAGTGATTTGATTTTTTTGCGCCTGCAGCGCAAACTCCTGCGGAGGGCTCTTTTGACGGGCTGAAGCGGAGAGCACACGCGCTCTCCGCTTCTTCTGCCGTTACAGGTCGTCCGCGTCCTGGACCGGGACCTCATAGGGGTCCGCCGGGGTGCCGGTATAGCTGCCCTGGGGGTCCGTCTTGGCGGACTGCCAGATGGTCAGGTCCATGGCTTTTTCCATGGGATCATGGGACTTCTTCCGTTTTTTCTCGCTCATGGCAATGTCTCCCTCCCGCCCGGGTTTTCCGGGTTCGAGGGTAGTATGCCCCAAAGGACGGCTAAATTTTCTTCTGATACCCCAGATACCGGCCCACCAGATGGAAGCCAAGCTCTGGCATGATCCGGTTCATCTCATCGTCTGTACCCACGAAGAAGATCAGATCCTTCGCGCCCTGCCGCTTTCCCTCGTTCAGGAATCGGGCCAGCAGCCGCCGGTACAGGCCCTCGTGATAGTTCCCGTCTTCGCAGCACAGGGCGAATATCTCGTACATATCGTCCTTGAAGCTGGTGGCCATGATCTCCCCGGCCACGCCGTCCTCCTCTGCCACGAAGATGGTCCACTCCGAGAGCTTTTCCCGGACCCGCTGGCAGTTCCAGAACATATCCGCCTCAATAGTCCGGTGGACCCGCTGGAATTTCTTGAAATTTTCCTCCGTGATCCGCTCCACGGACGGATCGTCCGGGACCGGGTCGTACCGGTCGAAGAAGAAGCTGTAGTTCTGGGCATCGTCAAATTGCCGGAATCCCGCGCCCTTCGCCCAGGCTTCCGCCTCCCGGTTTTCCGCCGGGAAGCCTACAAGCCAGTCACAGCCGGGATACCGCTGCGCCAGATAGCCGGAAAGCTCCTCCAGCGCACCCGTGGTATTCTGTCGGATGCAGCTGGTATAAAGCTGGATATAGTGATCCTCGGGCAGATGGTAATAGTGGAGCCAGCCCTCCACCGCGCCATCGGCCTGATAAAGAAGGATCTCGTCCTCCGGCTTTGAAAAAGCCTTCCGGGCCCTGGCGATAAAATCCTCCTTCGTCTTGATGCCATCGAAAAAGACGGGATAGAAGGTCCGGGCGGGGTCCAGGGCCAATTCATAGGCGAAGTCAATGTATTTATCAAAATCTTTTTCTTGCAGTGGAATCAACATATTATTATTCTCCTCTGTTCCTATATCATTTTATGGTAGCCAAAGTACCTGCCCACACGATGAAATCCCAGCTCCGGCATGATCCGGTTAGCCTCCTCCGGCGTATCCACGAAAAAGGTCAGATACCTCGCGCCCTTCCGCTTCCCCTCATCCAGCGCCCGGGTCAGCAGCCGCCGGTACAGGCCCTCATGGAACTGCCCATCCCCGCAGGCCACGCCGAAAATGCTGTAAAAGCCGTCTCCCGCGTTGAGGGCCATGACCTCCCCGGACGCGCCGTCCTCCTCCGCCACGAACAGGTCCCAGTTGGGAAGGTCCGCCCGGAGCCGCTGGCAATTCCAGTACATGTTCCCCTCAATGGTCCGGTGGACCCGCTGGAATCTCTCAAAATTTTCTTCCGTGATCCGCTCTACGGACGGGTCCTCCGGGCTGGAAGGGTACCGGTCAAAGTGAAATGTATAATACTGGGAATCCTCCAGCAGCTCGAATCCCGCGTTCTTCACCCAGTCCAGCGCCTCCCGGTTCTCCTCGGGAAATCCAACGGCCCACTCACAGCCGGGATACCGTGCCGCCAAATGGCCGGAAAGTTCCTCCAGCGCACGGGCGGTATTCCGCCGGATGCCGCAGGAGCGGTGGGCAATGTACCGGTCCTCGGGCAGATAGTAGCAGTGGATCCAGCCCTCCGCCGCGCCGTCCTCCTCATAGAGCAGGATCTCGTCTTCCGGAAGCGAAAGCCCCTTCCGTGCATCGGCAACGAAGAGCTCCCGGGTCTTTACGCCATCGTAGAAAACGGGATAGCAGGTCCGGGCGGGGTCCATGGCCAGCTCATAGGCAAAATCAATGTACTTGTCAAAATCTTTCTCCTGCAGAGGTACCAGCATCCCGTTTCTCCTTGTCTCTGTCTTTCCTTATACAGCAGGGACCGCCGCTCTGGCGCGGACGATGAGCTTCACGCCCTCCATCCGTTCGATCTCCACTGTTTCCCCGGCGGGGATAGCCTCGCCGTCCGCGCTGCGGGCGGTCCAGGTCTTGCCGTCCACATACACCGCGCCGGAGGGGCGGGCGTTGTCAATGTCCTCAGTGACCTTGGCCGCCATCCCCAGCAGGCGGTCGGCGTTGGTGGCGACCTTGTGGGGATCGGCATATTTTTTTGCCAAGGGACGGACAATGGCGGCGGTGAGAATGGACACGCCGATAAACAGCAGCAGCTGCGCCGGGACAGACGCGCCGAAATAGGCCGCGAACACCGCCGTCAGTCCGCCCACCACGCACCACACGGATACCAGGGTCAGGGTGACCGCCTCCACAAAAGCCGCCAGCGCCGTCACGCCCAGCCATACCCAAACCATAACGTTCAGCATATTACAGCCCTCCTATCCTGTTTCAGGACCTGTATCCATAGCCGGAGACTGCCGGATAAACGGGGCGGTTTCCGCCAGGCTGCGGACCGCAAAAAGACGCCGGTCCGGACATCGTTCAGCGGCTGCGAATACAGGCTTTTATATACATATTATACTACACCCCGTATGTTTCGTCAATACGGGTAAAATTTGGCCCGGAAAAATCCATTTTGTGATGCACAGTTCCCAAAATGGAAAAATCCATATAGGGACAGGCCATGGCTTTTCCCGCAACATTTTCCTCAATCTCCAAATTCTTCCTTGCTCAATAGCGCACAGAGTGGTATACTGTTTCTATCGAAACAATTCCAAAATATTTTACCGTCAAGGAGGATACAAACCATGCTTCAGGTCAACCTCTCCAGCGCTTCCGTCCAAGCGGAGAAATATGCCCAGGGTCTTGCGCAGGCCCATACCTGGCTCCAGGAGGCCAGCGGCAGGGGCAACGACTTCGTGGGCTGGGTCAACCTGCCCCGGGACTACGACAAAGAGGAATACGCCCGCATTCAGGCCGCCGCTAAGAAGATCCAGTCCGACAGCAAGGCCCTGGTGGTCATCGGCATTGGCGGCAGCTATCTGGGCGCCCGGGCGGTCGTTGAACTGCTGGAGTCCAACAACTACAATCTCAAGAAGAAGAACACGCCCAACATCTACTTCGCCGGCAACGGCCTTTCCGGCGATGCCATGCAGGAGATTTTTGACCTCATTGGAGACGATGATTTCTCCGTCAACGTGATCTCCAAGTCCGGCACCACCACTGAGCCCGCCGTTGCATTCCGCTTCTTCAAGGCCAAACTGGAGGAGAAGTACGGCAAGGCCGGGGCGGCCAAGCGCATTTACGCCACTACCGACAAGGCCCGGGGAGCATTAAAGTCCCTGGCCACTGCGGAGGGCTATGAGACTTATGTGGTGCCCGATGATGTGGGCGGACGCTACAGTGTGCTGACCGCCGTGGGTCTGCTGCCCATTGCCGTGGCCGGCATTGATCTGGATGAGCTGATGCGCGGCGCCGCCAGCATGATGGAGACCTGCCGCAAGACCGGCCTGGACGCCAACCCCGCCTGGCAGTACGCCGCCGCCCGGAACGATCTCTATCAGCAGGGCAAGCGCATTGAGGTCCTGGCTGCTTACGAGCCCCGGGCCCGGTTCTTTACCGAGTGGTGGAAACAGCTCTACGGCGAAAGCGAAGGCAAGGAGAACAAGGGTCTCTTCCCCGCCAGCGTGGAGTTTACCGCCGACCTGCACTCTATGGGGCAGTACCTCCAGGAGGGCGAGCGGACCATGTTTGAGACGGTGATCCGTTTCGGCAAGAGCAAACACCAGCTGTGCGTGCCCCATGACGATGCTGACGGCGATGGGCTGAATTTCCTGGCCGGGAAGGATATGGATTTCATTGCCACCCAGGCCATGGACGGCACTCTGCTGGCCCACGTAGAGGGCGGCGTGCCCAATCTGATCATTCACGCCGGTGAGATCAACGCGTACACCTGCGGGGAGCTGATTTATTTCTTTGAGTATTCCTGCGGACTGTCCGGCTATCTGCTGGGGGTGAATCCCTTCGACCAGCCCGGTGTGGAGGCATATAAGAAGAATATGTTTGCATTGCTCAATAAGCCCGGTTATGAGGATAAGGGCGCGGAGCTCCGCGCGAAGCTGGGACGGTAAAAATTTGATATAAGGGACGCGGAACTTGGTTCCGCGTCCCTTCCGTTTTGCCGCCGCTGCGCGGCGGCACTTGCTGCCTGTCTTGTTTCAGATTCGCCCCTCGCCGGGGCGGGGCCTTCTTTTCGCCCACGCGAAAAGAAGCAAAAGCGTGCTCAAGGGGGCTTCGCCGCCCTTGAGAATCCCCTCATGGGGTGATTTGTTTTGCGCGGGTCCTGTAGGCCGTCCGGTCTAAACCGAGCTGGCTCCCGTGTATGGAGCGAAGCGTCTGTCCAAGGATGTTATCGCAGTCCCTACCGTATCACGCGAGGGGAGCTCCCGGGGTGCAAGTTCGATGTTGCGCAGGTTTCTGGAGGCAGCGGGCGAGCAATGCTCGCCCCTACACCACAGTCTGGCGATAGGCGGGACATCCATCAATGACCACCCCGGGAGATTCAGCGTGTACAATGGTAGGGTCTGCCGATTGCATCTTCAAATAGACGCAGGGCAGAGGAAATTACACCAGAAGTCCGGTTTAGGCCAGACAGACCACAGGATCAGCGAAAAAACAAATTCCCCCGTAATAAGGTGTCACGCTCCGCGTGACGCCCAAGGGAT
>CAMWTG010000120.1 GCA_947177115.1 uncultured Clostridia bacterium | reverse complement strand
CTCCCGGTACCAGCGGGGCAGATCTTCGCCGGGTTACAGAACGCCGGCTGTTACGGTCTCCCGCCAGCTGTTGAACATGAGATGCTTTTTGGCGAAGTCCCCGCCCTCTCCGGTGAAATCCAGCGGGGGCTCCTCCAGCTCCTCGATGCGGTCCGTCCCGCCGGCCAGATAGCTCTCCAGAATCTTCCGGCAGTGGCAAAGACGCTGGCGGAGCCCTCCCAGGCGGATATCCTGGACCTCAAAGCCCCAGCGCTTGTTCTCCTTGTCCCACTGGCTGCGGAACGCCTCGTAAAACTCGCCCAGCCGGTCCTCCGCCGCCTGGTAGTCCCCTGCCAGAGCGGCCAGCGTACCACGGTCCCCGGCCAGGTAGGCCGCCCGGGTGCGCAGTCCCAGCTCCGCCTTGTACTCCAGCACCCGGCAGAGGGTCCGCTGGGTGCGGAAAAGTCCGCTCCACCGGCCCATATCCGGCACGGCCTCCAAAGCCTGGGCGCACCGGGCGAACCGGGCTCCCTCCCCGCCCGACAGGGTGGAGTCCAAAAGCCCCTGGAAGGGATCATTATACAAAAGGTATTTTTCACTGTCAATAATACTGCCAGAATCCCCATTGGGACTGCCGGGCAGATCCAGAAGCATAAAGTTTTCCCAGGAAACGCCGAACTTCTCTTCAAACTTCCTTCGAATATCCGCCTGGTCCCGGTTTCCTCCGGCCCGCTGGGCGGCGTAGAAAAGAGACGGCAGCAGCGCGAATCTGGAACACTCCGCTCCATCGTCTCCCCACAGGGTGAAGAAAACATCCTGCACGCCGTTCTTTTCACATGCCTCCATGGCCACTGCGGTGGCCCGGATGCTGTACCCGTTGTGGGGCGCAAAGCCCTCCCAGGACCACAGTCCGCCGGCGAACCAGGTCCCGGGCTTAATGGCGGCATGGGATTGCAGCATCCGGTCATAGCGGGCAGGGTCCGTGCTGTAATAGTCCCAATAGACTAGCTCTACATTGGCGGGGATCCGCCGTCCCACTTCCCGGTCAATCCCGGCGCCGGCGGCGTAATATTCCCCGCCGGCGGCCAGGCGGTAAAACATGTCCGACCACATGACCAGGGACAGGCCGTACCGCTCCCCGATCTCTGCCACCCGCTCCAGATGCTCCAGCATGGCCGCCGTGTGGTCCACATCCCCGTGGAGGTCGTAATACCGCCCCCGCCCAAAGAGATGGGCCTCATCCATGCCGATATGGACGCACCGGGAGGTAAAGCACTCCGCAATCGTCTCAAACATGTGCCCGATCAGCGTATAGGTCCGCTCATCGCCGGCCAGCAGGATGTCCTGCACGTCCATGCAGCGCCTATACGCCGGCCAGCGGGCAATGGCGTTGAGGTGGGCCAGGGTCTGGATGCAGGGGATCAGCTCCATTCCCTTGGCGGACGCATAGGCATTGATGGCCTTCAGCTCCTCCCTGCTGTAGCGGCCCCGGGCATAACCGAAGTAGGGCTCCCCCGCCACCTCGTAGGTATCCTCGGTATACAGCATAAGGGCGTTATATCCCATATCCGCCGTAATATCGATCCACTCTTTCACCGCGTCCACCGTCATCACCGCGTTCCGGGAGCAGTCCACCATCGTTCCCAGCCGGCGAATGGTCCTCTTGTCCGTCTCCATTTCCAAATTTCCTCCTGTATCGTTGGTATCGTTTTCTAAACGCCTCCCCGTGCGGAGGGCGTGGCTTACCGCTCCTGCCGGGAGAGATGCTCCAACAGCCCCCCGCATCCGGCCAGCACGTCCCGCCAAGTAGTCTCAAAGTCGCCTGTATACCAGGGGTCGGCCACATCGCCGGGACGGCCGGTGAACTCCATCAGCAGATGTATCCTGCCCTCGGGATCGCCGCCGCAGATGCGGCGCATATTCCGCAGGTTGGCGCTGTCCATCCCGATCAGGAGATCATACTGGCCATAGTCGGCAGCGGTGAGCTGCCGGGCCGTCTTCCCGGCGCAGCCGATGCCGTGCTCCGCCAGCTTGCGGCGGGCCTGGGGGTAAACGGGAT
The DNA here is from genome assembly GCA_947177115.1 of uncultured Clostridia bacterium. Classification (GTDB taxonomy): domain Bacteria; phylum Bacillota; class Clostridia; order Oscillospirales; family Oscillospiraceae; genus Pelethomonas. Next base: position 6,024 of record CAMWTG010000120.1, on the reverse strand, counting down.
TGCCGAGCTCCTCGGCGCTGGTGGCGGCGGAGGCGATGTGAAACTGGCCGTCCAGCCCCTCGCGCTTCACCAGGTCCTTCATGATGAACTCCGCCATGGGACTGCGGCAGATGTTGCCGTGGCAGACGAATAAAATCTTTGTCATATCCTGAAACCTCTTGCATGTTATTCTTTTTGAATTGAAAATTCGGAAAGAATATATTGTCAGCATCATATTGTACCACAGCCGGGGCCTGATTTCCATATCAATCTGCCGCGCTTCGCGGAAATCAATTTTTGCAGAGAGCGGTGTTGTAGGGGCCAATGTCCCCATCGGCCCATCTTGCTGGAACTGCCGATCTTCCCTTAAAACAGCCCGATGAGGACATCGGGCCCTACAAATAATATGGTATCATTTCCTAAAAATTGATTTCCCTGGCCGCGCTTTTACACATAACTCTTCTCTACCTCCACCACGGCAAACCAGCTGCCGTCCAGAGCCTGGACGGCGGCCTGGATGCGGCGGCGGACCTCCTGGTCGGCCAGCGGGCACTGGTAGGGAACCTCCGCATCGAAGATCAGATTGGTGTGGGTAGGCCCGGGCACCATGCGGAAATCGTGGATGGAGATGCCGGGGTCAATGACCCGGACCAGCGCCGCCACCCGCTCCCGGGCCTCCGCGGTGAGCCCGCCATCGTTTACAACCGGGTCCATATGGATGGTGGACAGGCATCCCAGCTCCTCGTTGAGCTGCCGCTCCAGGCTGTCCACAACATCGTGGAGCTCCAGGATGTCGCCGCTGGCGGGGACCTCCGCATGGAGAGAGATGATCCGCCGCCCGGGGCCGTAGTCGTGGACGATGAGGTCGTGAATGCCGATGATCTCCGGTCGGGAGCGCACCAGCGCCCGGATCCTCTCCACAAATTCCGGAGAGGGCGGCTGCCCCAGCAGGGGATTGACCGTATCCTTGGCCGCGCCGAAACCGGACCAGAGGATAAACAGCGCCACCGCTCCGCCGCACCAGCCATCGATCTGCACATTCCAGAAATGCCCCGCCAGCGTCCCCAGCAGCACGGCGGCGGTGGCCAGGCAGTCGCTGAGGCTGTCCACGGCGGTGGCGGCCATGGCGGAGGAGGACAGCGTCTTCCCCATCGTCCGGTTATAGAAGGCCATATACAGCTTTACAACAATGGAAATGCCCAGGATCACGGCTACCAGAGGACTGAAGTCCACCGGCTCCGGGGCCAGGATCTTCTCCAGGGAGGTTTTTCCCAGCTCCACCCCCATCAGAAGGATCACCATGGAGACCACCAGGCCGGAGACGTACTCCCACCTGCCGTGGCCAAAGGGGTGGTCCCTGTCCGGGGCTTGGGCGGCCAGCTTGAAACCCAGGAGGGTGACCACCGAGGAGCCGGCGTCCGAGAGGTTGTTCACCGCATCGGCGGTGACGGCGATGGAGCCGCTGGCGATCCCCGCCAGAAGCTTCCCGGCAAAGAGAAGAAGGTTCAGCCCGATGCCCACACAGCCGCAGAGAACACCGTAGGCACGGCGGACCGTCTGGCTGGCGGTATTCCGGTAGTCTTTTATGAAATGCTTGGCAAGAAAGTGGATCATGGCACACCTCGGACACTATCATGATCTGCCGCCCTCCGGGGCGGGGACGTGCTTTCCCCTTGCAGGAAAAGCACCAAAAGCGTCCTCAAGGGGCCGGAGCCCCTTGAGAATCTCTGGAATTTGCCTATTTATTGACGCTGCAGCTTGCGTAGAATCGCTTTTTCGTTCCCAGGTAGCAGAGGGGAATCAGCCACAGCAGAAACGCGTACAGAATCGCTCCGCTGCCCGCGCCCAGCATAGCCAGCGGAATGCTGCACGCAATGGACCAGGGAATCAGCCCTGCGATCAGGATGCCGGAATTCTCAATGTCCATCGCCAGCTCCTCACGATCATCATATGCGCCCTCCAGCAGCTGCGCTCCCATCATGCTGGTGACCGCCTGATTGCACAGTACGGCGGCGCACAGGAAGGAGACGGCGATCATTGCCGGAAATCTCCCGAACCTCCGCGCCATCGCCTCCGCCCGTCCGCTGAGGGGCTTCAGCGCCCCGGCGCCCTCCAGGATCCCGGAATACAGCCCCGTCAGCGCAACGATCACATAGCTGACCGCCATGCTGGTGATCCCCCCGCCGGAGAGTACAGCGGACAGGGCCTCATCCTCCGGATGATACCCGCCCCATGCGGCGGAGAGGACCTCGCCGATGGTAAACCCCTGCAGCGCCACCGCCAGCATCGCTGCCGCCGCCGCGCTGGCGGCAATCGTCCAGTGAATCGGGACCTTAAACAGCGGCAGCAGAAACATGATGACCGCCGGCAGCAGCGTCCACCAGGACAGCGTGAACCGCTCCTCCAGCGCGCCCAGGACCGCGCCGTCCACCATCTCCAGCGGATGGCGGAAGGACAGCAGCAGATAGGCTCCCATTGTCAGCAGGGTGGGCAGCGCGGCGGTACGGAGCATCTGGCGGACGTTGCGGTAAAGATCCGTGTCCGTCACGGCGGCTACCAGGCTGGCGGCAGAGGAGGCGGGAGAACAGCGGTCACCGAAGTACACGCCGGAGAGGATCACCCCTGCGGTCACGGTGGGGTCCACCCCGCCGGACCGGGCCAGCGCCATGAGAATGACCCCGAGGGTACTGCTGACGCCGTAGGAGGTACCCAGCACATAGCTGAAAGCCGCGCAGAGCAGAAAGGCCAGCAGGAGAAAGAGCTTCGGCGTCACCAACCCTACACCCCAGACGATAGAGCAGGCAATGACGCCGCCGCACCGCCACACACCGGTGACAACGCCGATGAGGACGATGATCCGCACCACGATCAGGGACTTTTTGCACTTGGCCCAGGCCATGGCCCACAGCTGCCGGTGCGTGAAGCCCTGTTTCCGTCCCAGGGCCCAGAACAGCAGCAGGCCGCCCAGCAGGGCCCAGGCCACAGACCAGCCGGACAGCAGGCAGGCCGCTACCAGCAGAAAGAAGAGCAGAAAGCAGGCCGTCAGCATCTCATTTTCTCCCCGGAATGGTCAGCGTATATTGGCAGCAGAGCCGGTCCAGATCCTCATCGGTGGCAGCAGGCAGGCGCAGCCGTCCGCCGCAGGCGGGGCAGGTCAGGTCTACGGCGGAGCCGTGGACCTCCACCGAGCAGCCTTTGGCGCCGCAGGCGCAGGAGACGCCGCCCCGGGCGGCGATGTCCCGCAATTCGGAGAGGACCTCGTACATGATGATATCATCTATAAAGGCGGCGTCCTCTCCATCCTTTTTCTTCTGAACGGAAATTTCCAGGTCCCGGAGGGCCTGCTGGACGCGTTGGGCATCGCCGATATAGCAGCACAGCTGCCTGGTCTCCGGACAGGCGAGGCCCACGCCATCGCCGCGAAGCAGTTTTCCGGCGGGGATCTCCGCCCGGTGTTCCCCGCCGCAGACGCCGCAGGGGACCGTGACCCGGTAGTGATCTGGCATAGGCTCCGCCGTCAATTCGCCGTGTCCGCAGTCGCAGACCAGGCCGATGGCCGAGGCGCAAAGGGCAAAATGGGTCCGCTCTCCATAGACGGGCTTGCCGCAGGAGGGGCAGATATAGCCGAAGGCTCGAATGGGTTCTGACATAGCTGCATCCTTTCTCCGCCCGGAGGCGGCTGAAGGGGATTTGGGGGGTGTATTTATTGATGAAAGCCGTTTTGCTCGCCGCCGTAAACGGCGGCAACCGCAGACCATGGCATAGGCATATATTATACGATACTTTATCCGGGATTTCCAGATGAATTTTCAGGCGTCCCCTCTCATTTGATACATTGCCAATACCTTCCCTCATCCGGACGGCTGGGAGGCGGGGCAGGAGCGGGAAGTCCGATATGCGGGAGAGGATGCCATCGAAGTTCTCAGACAGGAAATATTCAAAGCGGCGCATGGTCCGGCTTCCTTTTGCCATATGCTTGCACGGCGGATATTGTAACATATTTTTCGGATGGGGGCAAGGCGTTATGGACAAGGCGGAGGCATATTTGCGGTCCCTCCCTCATAGGCTGTATGGACAACCAAGCGAAACAACCAATGAGGAGTAACCTACATATGGAAACCACCAAAAATTTCGTCCAGCTCCGCGGGACGGCGGCGGGAGAGCCCGTTCCGTCCCATGAAAACCACGGCCAGCAGTTCTTTCGCTTCCCCTTCGCCGTCCGGCGGCTTTCCGGCCAGACCGACACCCTCTGGATCATCGCCACCGCCGAACAGCTGCAGCGGTTTACCGCCGGCGGGTCTTTGGCGGGCCGCCGGCTGGATGTGGAGGGCCAGCTGCGCTCCTTCAACAACAAAAGCGGCTGCGGCAGCCGCCTGGTTATTTCGGTATTCGCCCAGATCCTCCTTCCGGCGGATGGGGAGGAGGACCAGAACCGCATCGCCCTGCGGGGCGTGATCTGCAAGCCGCCGGTGCTGCGGCGCACGCCGCTGGGGCGGTGCATCTCGGACATGATGCTGGCCGTCAACCGCCGGTATGGACGGGCGGATTATCTGCCCTGCATCGCCTGGGGACAGGTGGCGATGATCACGGGGAACATGTCCGTGGGCGAGGTCCTTTCCCTGGAGGGCAGAGTCCAGAGCCGGGCCTATACCAAGGTGGTGGAGGGCTGCGCCCAGGAGCGGGTAGCTTTTGAGGTCAGCATCATGCACCTGGTGGAAGAGGAATGCTTTTGACGGCAGAAAACCGCGTCCCCGTGGCTGGGGACGCGGTTTTTGCCTGTTTATTCTTCTGTCTGGAAGTCTTCCGCCAGCGGAAGAGCGCACAGCTCCGGCCCACAGACGGTGAACTCGCCGTAAACGGTCTGATCCGTGTCGAAGTCAGGTCCTACGGCATAGCTGAGGCGGTATTGTCCCTCCTCCAGCGCGTCCCATAGTATGGGAATATCCTCTGACCAGTCCCGGACTCCGGCAGGCAAAGTGCTGGGGGTCCCGCAGAAGCCGATCCCCTCTCTGTAAGGGACCTCCTCCCACTCCCCGGCATCGTTCTGCCGCTCCAGATGGGGGATATCCAGTACATAGCCGTCTTTCCCGGTGGCGTTGATAAATTGGACGGGGATCTGTTCCTCTGAGGCAAGGACGGGCTGGATGGGGATGTACAGGGCGTAGTCCGGCTCCGGCGGGGCGTCCGATGTTACGCGGAAGTCGATGTGCCAGGCGGGAAAGGTCTCGCGGTCCTCCTGATCCTCCCACATCCACAGCTCGCCGCCGGTGAGCCGGTACAGGCCCTCGTCCAGGGAACGGGTGAGCATAACGGTGGAATACGGCATCGCCCGGGTGGAATGGGGCGGAACCATGTAGAGAACGTCATCAACGATGGTGTTCTCTTGAAAATCAATTTGCCGCCATGCGCCGTCTGTGTACTTTTGCATGGAAAAGTCCTCGCCGTATCCCAACGTGAGATCCGTGGCATTGTCCAGAAGCAGCACCAGATTTTTAACGCCTGCCGGATAGCCGGTCTGGAGCAGGGAAATTGTAACGCCGTCTATCTGGGCCCATATGGTCTCCGGTTTCGGTTCTTCCGCAGGGACCGGCTGGGATACGGGGTCCGGTTCGGCGGGCAGGCTGGGGGCGGGGTCCGGCTCTTCCGCGCGGTCAGGTGCATCCTTGGCGGCGCAGGCGGCGAAGCTCAGGCACAGCCCGGCGGCCAGCAGCAGGGAAATGATCTTTTTCATGACATGGGGCCTCCTTTGTTTTATTCCTTTGACGGAAGAAATGTCATGTTGGTTCCCTTTAGGGCATGATATCATAAAAACCAGTTGACTTCAATCCTTTATGGTGATAAAGTGATTGGGAAAGCGGTTCCGCTCCGGCGGGCCGGAGATGAACTCGTGAAAAGGAAGAAATCGCCATGCAGGAAATGAGCAGAAAGAACAAGCTATTCACTGATTCCGTGATCCGCCGGATGACGCGGATCTCTCTGGACGTGGGCGCCATCAATCTGGCCCAGGGGTTTCCGGACTTCGATCCCCCCAAGGCCATGATGGAC
>CAMWTG010000119.1 GCA_947177115.1 uncultured Clostridia bacterium | reverse complement strand
CCCCGGAACTTGTTTACCACCACGCCCTTGACCAGCGCCCGCTCATCCTCCTCCCGCAGGGCCACCGTTCCGTACAGCTGTGCGAACACCCCGCCCCGGTCGATATCCCCCACCAGCAGCACCGGCGCGTTCACCCGCTTGGCCAGCCCCATATTGACGATGTCATCCCGTTTGAGATTGATCTCCGCCGGACTTCCTGCCCCTTCGATCACAATGATGTCAAATTCCGCTGCCAGGCTCTCATAGGCCGCCATCACCGCCGGGAAGAATTCGGGTTTCCGGCGGTAGTATTCCATTGCCCGCATATTTCCCTGCACCGCGCCGTTGACGATCACCTGACTGCCCATGTCCGTGGTGGGTTTGAGCAGAATGGGGTTCATCCGCACATCCGGCGCGATCCCTGCTGCTTCCGCCTGCACCACCTGCGCCCGGCCCATCTCGCCCCCGCCGGCAGTGATGAAGGAATTGAGCGCCATATTCTGGCTTTTGAAGGGAGCCACCCGGTATCCGTCCTGTCTGAGCACCCGGCACAGTCCCGCCGCCAGCAGGCTTTTCCCCGCGTTGGACATGGTGCCCTGGATCATAATATTTTTCGCCATGTACGTCCTCCTATCCGTTCCACGCTGCGCCGCCAGCGATCTCCGCCAGCGCCGCCAGCAGCAGCCGGTTTTCTTCCGGCCTCTTCACCGCCACCCGGTACCAGCCCTGCCCCAGGCCCTCATAGTTGGAGCAGTCCCGGATCAGGATCCCCCGCTCCAGCAGAGGCTCCCGCAGCTCCACCCGGCTTTTCAGCAGCAGATAATTCGCCTGGGACGGGCAAACCGCAAAGCCCAATTCCGCCAGCCCCGCCGCTCAGCCCGGGCCGCTCTTCCCGGATCAGCTGCCGCGCCTCCTCCAGGAACATTTTGTCGCCCAGCGCCGCCGCGCCGGCCATCTGGGCCGGCAGCGACACGTTCCACGGCTGGGCCCTCCGGCTCATCTCTGCCAGCAGCGCCCCATCTCCGCAGAGGCAGTATCCCAGCCGCAGCCCCGCCATACCGTAGCTATTTGTAAAGGCTTTCAGGATGAATAACCTAGGAAATTCCTCCAGCCATCCCGCCAAAGACGCCTCCCGCCCCCCATCGCTGAGGGCAAGGAAACACTCATCCACAAAAAGCCGGATATCCCTCTCCCGGCAGATTCTGCAGATTTCCGCCAGCACCTCCGGCTGGATCAGCCGCCCGGTGGGATTGTTCGGATTGCACAGGAACACCGCCCGGCACTCCGTCTTTTCCACAGCCTCCAGAAACCTGCTCCCCACCGCGAACCCCTCCACCGCTTCCAGAGGGACATACTCCACCCGCTTTCCTGCCGCCTTCAGCGCGGCGGCATACTCCGAAAAAGTCGGAGCGGCCAGCAGCGCGCTCTTTTCATCGATCGCGCCGCAATACCCATAGATCAGCTCCGCCGCGCCGCAGCCGCAGAGGATATACGCCTCCGGCACGCCCTCATATTCCGCCAGCGCCGCCCGCAGCGTCCGGCAATAAGGGTCGGGGTACTGGCACAGCCGCCGCGCCGCCTCCTCCACCGCCCGGATGGCGGCGGTCGGCGTGCCCAGCGGGTTGGTATTGACTGAAAAGTCCAGCGTCACGGCCCGACCGTACAGGTCCCCGCCGTGGGGGTTGACAGTTTGGTACAGCATAGATATTTCCTCAACAGATTTTTCACAGTTAAACAGAGGGCCGCCTTCGCGGCCCTCTGTCCGGCATATACTGTAACAGTATTGACAGTATTCAAAATTTCCGGCGCCTCTGGCGGGGTCAGTCGTACTGCCGCACCACCGCCGTCACCCGGCCCAAGACTTGGGCATTGGCGCCATTAATGGGTTGATAAGCATCATTTTCCGGCAGCAGCCAAATTTCCCCGTTCCGCCGGGACAGCCGCTTCACCGTGGCCTCATCTCCCAGCAAGGCCACTACGATCTCCCCGTTCACCGCGCTGGACTGGCGGCGCACCACCACCAGATCGTCCGGCAGGATCCCCGCCTTCAGCATGGACTCGCCCCGGACCCGGAGGGCAAAAAACTCCCCCTCTCTCCCGCCGCAGTCAAAGGTCAGGTAGTCATCGATGCACTCCTGCGCCAGAATCGGCGAGCCCGCCGCCACGTCCCCCAGGATGGGGACCTTATTCTTTTCCCGCTGTTCTGTCAGCACGATGGCCCGGCCCTTGAAATCTCCTTTTTCGATAAGCCCTTTTTCCTGGAGGCGTTTGAGATGGAAGTGGACCGTAGACGGAGATTTCAGTCCCACGGCCTCACAGATCTCGCGCACCGAGGGAGCATATCCCTGCTCCGGGATCACCTTCTGCAAATACGCATAGATCCGATCTGTCATATCTGTTTTTTTTGGCATGATTAGTCCTCCCGATCACATTGTGGCTTCGCTTTTTTACAGTATAACATGCCCGTCTCAATTTTGCAACACCTGTTCTTGTATTTTTCTGTAAAATTTTTTTGGCGGGATGCGCCATATTTTATGGCCGGCATTCGGTCCGGCAGTTTACAAATCAATCGGAAAATGTTATACTGCTTTTTATAGGGCCCGCCCATGTGTGGCCGCGGTGCAGCCTGCTGCCCGTAAAAATCAGAAAAGAGGTGGCGGGGAATGAGTAAAGAAAAGGTGTATCAGCTGCTGCATACCATGCCGGAGGACTATATTTCCGGCCAGGAGCTCAGCCGCCGCCTGGGCGTCAGCCGGGCTGCCGTCTGGAAGGCCATTGACAGCCTGCGCCGGGACGGCTATGTGGTGGAGGCGCGCACCGGCCTAGGCTACCGCCTGACCGCCGTGCCGGATTCTCTTGCGGAACGGGAGATCCGCCGCTGCCTCTCTCCGGGGACGCAATGCCCCGATCTGCGCTGTTTCGAGGAGGTCGATTCCACCAACACCTAGCTCACGCGGGAGGCTCTGTCCGGTGCGCCCCACGGCACAGTAGCGGTAGCGAACTGCCAGAGCGCCGGGAGGGGCCGCATGACGCGCTCCTTTCAGTCTCCGCCGGGGAAAGGGGTCTATCTCTCCATCCTATTGCGCCCCTCACTGCCTCCCGCCTCCCTGATGGGGGTAACGGCCATGGCTGCGGTAGCGGTATGCAACGCGGTGGAGCGTACCGCCGGGGTCCGGCCGGGGATCAAGTGGACCAACGACCTGATCCTGGGCGGAAAAAAATTATGCGGCATCCTGACGGAGCTATCGGTGGAAAGCGAATCCAGCCAAACCCAGTACCTGGTCATCGGCGCGGGCGTGAACGTGCTCCACACGCCGGAGGATTTCGGTCCGGAAGTGGCGGGGATCGCCACATCTCTGGCCCAGGAGGGCCACATGACCGTCCGGGCCGCTCTGGCCGCCGCCATGATCGAGGAGTTCATGAAGCTCTCCTCCGCGCTGGGCGGCGAGACCGGCAAATGGACGGCGGCCTACCGCCAGGACTGCGTGACCCTGGGCAAACCGGTGCAGCTGCTGTGGGCCGATGGACAAACCCAGGCGCAGGCCCTGGATATTGATGACCAATTCGGTCTGATCGTCCGGCTGCCGGACGGCAGAGAAACTACGGTCCGCACCGGCGAGGTGTCGGTCCGGGGACTTTACGGTTATACGGAGTGAGTAAACATGAGACGGCAAAAAAAGAGATACTTTAATCCTTACCACGCCTATCGGGGCAAATCCCGGTGGAAGAAGATCCTTCTATGGGGCGCGGCGGCCCTGGCGGCACTGCTGCTGCTCCTGGCGCTGGTCGCCTGGCTGATGTTCCGGCGGGAGCTGGCCATCACCGGGACTGTCCGGCTTCTGGAAAGCGGCTCCCCGGCCTACTTTATGGAGGTAAAGGGCGATTACTACTTTGAAGAATTCCTCGCCCGGGGCGGCGCGTCCTCGGATATGGAGGTCAGCGTCTTCCTGTCCCAAAAGATCTCCAAGGGCTTTTACACCGCTCCGGTGGGGGCTTACCGGGAGGGGTGCAGCGTTTTAAGCGCTCAGAGCGCGGACGGCTCCCATCTGTGGGGCCGGAACTACGACTGGACGGATTCCGTGCCCATTATCGTGCGGCATGTGCCAAAGGAGGGTTACGCCTCCCTCTCCACCTGCGACTTTCAAAACATCACCGGCAGCGGAAAAACTCTGCCGGTGGGTATGATGAACAAAATGCTGGCCATCGCCGCTTTGTACGTCCCTCTGGACGGCGTGAACGAGGCGGGGCTGTGCGTGGCGGACCTGGAGGTCAACGAAGGCGGGATGCCCGACCCGGACACGGAAAAACCGGATCTGACCATTACGACCGCCATCCGGCTGCTGCTGGACAAGGCGGCCACGGTAGATGAGGCCCTGGCGCTGCTGGAACAGTATGACATCCATCCCTCCGGCGGCATCAGCCATCATCTGGCTGTCTCCGATGCCTCGGGCAGGTCCGTGTCGGTGGAATTTACAGAGGACGGCTTCACCGCCATAGATGCTCCGGCGGTGACCAACTTCAACCTGGCAAACGGCGATCCCACCGCCGGAGGCGAGAACGCCAAAGAGCGGTATGAAACGTTGACAGCCCGGCTGGAGCAGGGCGTCTCCACGGCGGAACAGGTCCGGGACGCTTTGGCGGCGGTCACCCAGACGGACACCGGCTGGGTGACCCAATGGTCCATGGTGTATGACCGGACGAACCCCTATATTACCTGGTATTTCAAAGGCGATTTTACCAGCGGCGTTACTCTGCCCATCTCTTCAGACAGCTGAGCCGCTTATTTTGAGAAAGGAAAGAAGAAAACGTATGAACATCTATCCCGACTTATTCCTCACCTTTGCCAAGGTGGGGGTCATGACCTTCGGCGGCGGCTACGCCATGCTGCCCATCCTCCAGCGGGAGGTGGTGGAAAACAAGGGCTGGGCCACCGAGGAGGAGCTGACGGACTATTTTGCCATCGGCCAGTGTACGCCGGGCATTATCGCGGTGAATACCGCCACCTTCATCGGTCAGAAAAACAGGGGCGTCCCCGGCGGCATCATCGCCACCCTGGGGCTGGTATTCCCCTCCCTTGTCATCATCTCCCTGTTGGCGGGAGTGATCACCACCTTCTCCCATCTGGCCTGGGTAAACCACGCCTTTGGCGGCATCCGGGTATGCGTGTGCGTGCTGATCCTCAACGCGGTGGTAAAGCTCTTCAAAAAGGCGGTCATTGACGCGCCCACCATGATCATTTTCCTGGCGGTGGCCCTGGGCAGTTATTTCCTGACCTTTCTCAGCCCCGTGGTCTTTGTACTGGCGGCGGCTATCGCGGGCATCCTGCTGAAGAATCTGGGGGTGAAGAAATCATGACGGAAACGATACTGCTTTTCCTGCGCCTGTTCTATGAATTTTTCAAAACCGGCCTTTTCGCCGTGGGCGGCGGTATGGCCACCATTCCCTTCCTTTATAACATGGCCGATGCCACCGGCTGGTTTACCCGCATCGATGTGGACAACATGATCGCCGTGGGTGAATCCACTCCGGGGCCCATTGGCGTGAATATGGCAACCTACGTGGGCTATATCACCGGCAGCACCGCCGGCGGGACGCCCTTTGCCGTTCTGGGCGCGGTAGTGGCCACCCTGGGGCTTATCACCCCCTCCATCATCGTTATCCTTATCATCGCCTCCTTCCTCAAGAGTTTCCGGGATAACCGGTATGTGGACAGCGCTTTCTATGGCCTGCGCCCCGCTTCTACCGGCCTGATCGCCGCAGCAGGACTGTCGGTAGTGGTCAGCAACCTGTTCTATGCCGATGCCCTGGCCCAGGGGTTTTCTCTGGCCGTCTGCAACTGGAAGGGCTGGATCCTGGCTATCGCGCTGTGGATTCTGACCAACAAGGTGAAGCAGACCAAGAAGCTGCATCCCATTCTGTTCATTCTTGCCTCCGCTGTGGTGGGCATTCTGCTGGGGATGTAAGCGCCTGAGCGCAATCTGAAAAGATGGGTGGTGGTTGACCGTGGAAGGTCAGAACTACGAGAAGATACTGGATGCCATGCAGGAGACAGGGATCTATGTGATCCGGGCGGACGATCACCGGATCCTATACCTCAACCAGTGGGTGCGGCGGATTACACCGCTGGCCAAGCCGGGGATGGTATGCCATGAGCTGTGGCCCGGCAGCTGTTCCAGCTGCCCTTTGCTGACCATCGGAGACAAGCAGGAGAGCCGGTCTGTCTGCTACAGCAGCCCCTTTGGCAAAGTAGTGGATATCCTGGCTGCCCGGGTCGTCTGGGGGGAGGACATCCCGGCTTTTGTTATCACCCTGACACCCCATATGGAGGCATCCAGCTACATTTATCACCGCCTCATCCGGGCAGACCTAACCAGGGACGCCTATGAGGTGGTGCGCCTTGGGCAGCAGCAGGAGGCGTGGGCCTATGGCCGGGAGGAGCCCCTGTCCGTCTGGCTGGAGCGCTTTGTCCGGCTGGGCCGGCTGCATCCGGAGGATGTGGACCGCTTTCGCTCCTTTGTCCGGCTGGACCATCTGCGGGAGGGCCTGCGCACCGGGAAGAAGATTCTCCACTGCACCTACCGCCGCTGGATCAACGGGCATTTCCGCTGGAATCTGCTGGAGGTAGTGCCGGATTTCGGCTACAGCAACGAAACGCAGCTGGTGCTGCTGTATGCCAAGGATGTCCACGATGTACTGTGCGAAGGGCTGGCGCGCGAGGACAGCAGCATCCGCCGCCAGGAGATCATCCGGGCTCTGGGGGAGCAAAACGACAGCATCTTCGTCATCGATCTGGACACCGGCCTGACAGACCCTGTCCGGGTGGACGGACAGATGCAGCGGATCGATGGAAACCGGCTGATGGACTGGGAGACGGAGCTGTGCCCCCGGCTGGAGGCTCAGCTCCATTGGGAGTATCAGGAGATCTTCCGGGAGCAATTCTCTCTTGCCAGTCTCCGAAGCGCCAGGAAATCAGAGACGCCCCGGGTGGAGCTGCTCTGCCAGCGGACCGTTGAGGACGATCTGTACAGTTATATCTCCATTAACGCCTGCTTCAATCAGGACCGCAAAACCCGGCGGTACGTTGTATTGGCCCTTCAGGACAGCGACCAGCGGGTCCGGCAGGAGCTGGAGCGCAGCCAGTGGGATATGCAGATGGCCTCCATTCTGAAGTGCCGGTACAGCGTTATGAACACCGTTCACCTGGATACGGGCCTGTGTGAGAGGATCGATCTGCGGCAGGCCGCCAGCACCAGGGATTCCCAGTCTGATAACTACGACCAGCATGTGGACCGGGCGCTGAAGACCCTGGTGGCCCCGGAAGACGCGCAGACCTTCTGGAACGCCATGTCTCTGGAGCTGATCCGGCAGCGGGCCCTGGAGATTCAGGACTACGCGGAGGATGTCTGCCAGTACCGGACCCGGGAACAGCCGCCCCGCTGGCTGGAGCAGCATGTGGTTTACACCCGCCAGGATGGGGAAATGATGGTGAACATCCTGGGCCGGGACATCACCAGTGAGAAGAACCAGGAGGCGGACCGCCGGGAGCGGGAGCAGGAGAAGATGGACATCATCCGCAGCCTCAGCGGTATGTTCTGCGCCACTTATTACATAGATCTCAGGGCGGATACCTATCAGAGCGTTACCCAGCTGCGGGAAATCGGAGAATTTCTGGGACAGCGGTCCGCGTATACGGCGGGCATCCACTCCTATGCGGCCCGGTTCATCCACCCGGACGACCGGGCGGAATATCTGGAAACCATGTCCATTGAAAACCTCCGCAAACGGCTGGGGTGGTCCCGGACCCTGCTGGCCACGGAGTACCGCAAACTGCCCTCCGATGGCAGCATTCCCCCATCGGAGCAGTGCAGCTGGATCCGGGCCACAGCGGTGCTGATCCGCAGCGACAGCAGCGGAGTACCTCTCACCGTCCTCTACGCGAACCAGGATGTAACGGAGAGCAAGCAGAAAGAGGCCCGGGAACACCAGGCTCTTCTGGATGCCTACCAGGCCGCCAACCACGCCAATGCCGCCAAGAGCGATTTCCTCTCCCGGATGAGCCACGACATCCGCACCCCCATGAACGGCATCATCGGCATGAC
>CAMWTG010000118.1 GCA_947177115.1 uncultured Clostridia bacterium | reverse complement strand
GCAGCTGCCGGTGACACACTGATCAGCGCCAAAAAAGTACAGTTTCATGAGATGGCCCTCCTTGTTTTTTGTGTAGTTTGATTATAGCACATCAGGAGGAAAATGACAACAGTGACCTGTCGGTCTATGTCGATAAAATTCTTACTTCCGGCCTTTCAGGCAGGAAGTAATAGCTGACATGTTTTGCGGTTGCCGGTGTTTTTTCCCAAGGAAATCATTTTTGCAGAGAACGGTGTTGTAGGGGCCGATGTCCCCATCGGCCCGTCTTGTTGGAACTGCCCATCTGCCCTTAAAACGGCCCGATGAGGACATCGGGCCCTACAATTATGGTATCATTTCCCCCAAATTGATTTCCGCCGCTTTTTCCGAAACGGTCTTTACTATTTGCGCGGCAGCTGATATAATCTATAGCGCTATACGCGCGCCCCGCAGGATCTTCCTGCGTCAATGGACCGGGACGGTTTGCACAGCCTTTTTGCGGGGCGGCATCAGAAACAGTCAGGGACGTTTCCCCTGTAGGCAAGAAAGAAGGTACTTTCACTTTGGAACACGCATATTTAGGCATCGATGTGGGCTCCATCTCCACCAAGGGCGTTATCATTGATCGAAACAACCGTATCCTCGGCAGCCAGTATATCTGGACGCAGGGGGACCCCATCGGCGCGGTAAAAGAGCTGGTAAAGCTGCTGGAGGACCAGTTTGACAAAGAGCAATATAAGATCGTGGCCACCGGGGTCACCGGCAGCGCGCGGAAACTGGTGGGCGCCATTCTGGGCGCGACTATGGTGAAAAATGAGATCACCGCCCATGCGGTGGGCACCACCGCTTTTTACCCCGATGTGCGCACCATCCTGGAGATCGGGGGCCAGGACTCCAAGATCATTCTGGTGGAAAACGGCGTGGCTGTGGACTACGCCATGAACACCCTCTGCGCCGCCGGCACCGGGGCCTTTCTCTCCAGCCAGGCCAAGCGGCTGGGCATCGAGGTGGAGGAGATCGGCGAGTATGCCCTGCGCTCCACCCATCCCACCCAGATCGCCGCCCGCTGTACGGTCTTCGCCGAATCGGACCTGGTCCACAAGATCCAGATGGGACATCCCAGGGAGGATATCATCGCCGGGGTCTGCAACGCGGTGGCGGCCAATTACCTCAACAACGTGGGCAAGGGGAAAAAAATCATCTCCCCGGTGGTATTCCAGGGAGGCGTCAGCAAAAACAAGGGCGTGGTGGCCGCCTTTGAGCAGACCTTGGGCTGCAAGGTGATCGTGGACCCCAACGGCCATCTGATGGGGGCCCTGGGCGTGGCCATCCTGGCCAGGAAGGGCAGCGGGCGGCAGGAATTCGATTTCTCCATCGAGCATATGGAATTCCGCACGCGGGAGGCCAGCTGCGGCGGATGCTCCAACCACTGCGAGATCATCTGCGTCTACCGTGGGGACCGGCTGATCGATTCCTGGGGCAACCGCTGCGAGCGGGGCGCCAGGGTTCATTGACGCAGACCTTGTCCGTTGGAACGGGACCCCTGAACAGCCTGTAGAGCTGCCCGGGGGTCCCTTTTTTCTCTATAAAAAGAGCATCCTTCGGCGGGGAAAATAAGCTGCAGCCGCATTTGACTATATAAATTCCGTGCTGATCCGTTCATAGCCCCACACGGAGGGAACGGTTTCGCCGTCCGCCAGAAGGCGATGGGCGGACTGCTGCTCCTCATACCGTCTCTTGAAGAGCCCTTTGCCTATGCAGCACAGCTCTATGTGGACCTTTTGATTGACGCGGACCAGATACAGTTTCCCGTTTTTCTCCTCGATCCAGATCTTGCCGGGAAGATAGGTCCCGGTATACCTTCGAAGCTCCTCGGGCGGCACCGGCACCCCCGCCTCTCTGCGGACAGGCTCCGCCGGCTGCCCATGGAGAAATGCCGCAGCGGCGTTTCCAAAGCGGTATTGATCCAACGATTCCTTATTGGACAGAATAATAATGCAGGTATCCTCTTCAAAAAAATATTGCGTATAGGCGGAGACCCCCAGATAATCTCCTCCGTGGGCGTACTTGACGGTCCCGTACTCCTCGTGCCGCTCCAATCCGCAGCAGTAATGGTTCCGGTTCTCCGCCAGATACCGCTCATACGCTCTCGCGGACAGCAGCTCCCTGTTTTTCAGGCAGCCGTACCACTTCTGCAGGTCATCGCAGTTCGTTACCAGCCCTGCCGCGCCAGTGCAGAACAGCGGATCTGTGTATGGGGGCCTGACCAGCACGCCGTAATCGTACATATAGTTTCCCGCCGTGTTCCGGAGGACCGTCCGGCCATCATCGATAGAGGAATTCTCCATTCCCAGCCTGGAAAAAATGTTCTCTTCCAGAAAGATATGGTAGGGCTGTCCGGAAACCGTCTCGATGATCCAGGCCAGCAGGACATAATTGGAGTTGTTGTAGTCAAAGCGCTCTCCCGGTTTCCCGACAGGCCCCCGCAGGATCCAGTCCCTGAAAAACGACTCTCTGTCATAGGGCCTCCTGTCCTCGCCGACATAGAAACCGTCTTCAAAATTGTAGTTGTTATGCAATCCCGATGTGTGGGACAACAGATGATGGACGGTAAGGCCGGCGGGCAGCCTCATATGAGCGGGGAGATACCGGTCCGCCTGTTCGTCCGGCTGCAGCAGGCCCCTGTCCCACAAAAGCATGATGGCGAACGCGGTAAACTGCTTTGTAACGGAAGCGGCTGCAAACCGCGTGGTCATGTCATTGGGTATGCCAAATTCAATGCTGGCATACCCGCGGCTGGCCTCCAGGACGGTTTGTCCGCCCTGAATGATCCGGAGCACGCCGAAAAAATCCCAGGTGTCCATTTCCCCATGGATGAAATCTCGTAATTTTTCCCAGTCACGCACTGTCACTGTACTGCCTCCTTGTCGTGCGCAAAAATATGCGCAGGGTTCCCGCCGCCTCTTTTGATTCTCCGACATTGCAAGAAGATCTGTACCTTTTCTATCCTCTTCCACTATGAAAATATCTGAAAGCTCACACTTGTTTGCATCAACAATTTCATTCTTCTCTGCCATTCCCATTCTGCATCTTTCTCTTGGCCTGGAAAAATCTTCCCCCAATTATACATTGCCGCATTTCCGCAGTCAAGCGAAGGGCGGTACATTTCGGTGAGATCCGTTTTGTGGGAAAATTTGCAGAATTGCGGGATTTGTATAGGGGCGGATACCATGCCGCCCCCTGCGGGATCGTACGGTGAAAATTGATTTCCGCGCTTGAACAGGATAAATTTGTTGTTTTTTACCAGGGCAAGTGATATAATACCGTAGACTAGAAACATACTGAAGGAGGGATCTGTATGACCCTGAGGGAATATCTGCATTCGCTGGAAGGAAAGCGGGTGGCTGTCATTGGCGTAGGCGTCAGCAACCGTCCGCTGCTGCGGCTGCTGCTGGAGGCCGGGATCGATGTGACGGCCTGCGACAGGAAAGAACGGGCTGCCCTGGGCGCCCTGGGCGATGACTTGGAGAAAATGGGCTGCAGGCTGCGCCTTGGCCCGGATTATCTGGCGGACCTGGACCACGATGTGATCTTCCGCACCCCCGGCCTGCACCCCCGGTTTCTGGAGGCCGCCAAGGCCCGGGGCAGTGTGGTCACCTCGGAGATGGAGGTGTTTTTCCAGGTCTGTCCGTGCCCCATTCTGGCTGTCACCGGCAGCGATGGAAAAACCACCACCACCACCATCATTGCCAAGCTGCTGGAGGCGGCGGGGCATACGGTCCACTTGGGGGGAAATATCGGCCATCCCCTCCTGGCGGAGGCGGACGGCATCCGGCCTGGGGACTGGGCGGTGGTGGAACTCAGCTCCTTTCAGCTTCTGACCATGGAGCGGAGCCCCCATATTGCCGTGCTGACCAATCTGGCGCCCAACCATCTGGATGTCCACACGGATATGGATGAGTATATCCGGGCCAAAGCGGCCATTTTTGCCCACCAGGGCCCCGAAGACCGGGCGGTCTTCAATGGGGATAATGAGATCACAAGAGATCTGCCGGCGGCAGCTGCCGGCAAGGTATTTTACTTTACGGCGGAACATGAGGATGCCTTGCGCCGGGGGTGTTTCCTGCGGGATGGGGCCATCTGGTACCGGGAGGACGGAGCGGAGCGGGAGGTGCTGCCGCTGCCGGAGATCCTGCTGCCGGGCAGGCACAATGTGGAGAACTACATGGCGGCCATCTGCGCCGTCCAGGGTCTGGTTCCCGATGAGATCATCCGCGCCTTTGCCCGTACCTTCGGCGGGGTAGAGCACCGGATCCAGCTGGTGCGGACCCGGCGGGGGGTGCGCTGGTATAACGATTCCATTGCGTCCAGTCCCAGCCGGACCATCGCGGGGCTGCGTTCCTTTCCGGACAAGGTGATCCTCATTGCCGGAGGCAAGGACAAGGGCATCAGCTATGCGCCCCTTGGTCCGGCGGTCAATGACCATGTAAAGCTGCTGATCCTCTGCGGCGCTACGGAAGGGGTGATCCGGGAGGCGGTCCTGACGGCAGAAAATTATAGCGGGCTGGAGATTTTGACGGCGGAAGACTATCCGGAGGCGGTCCGGCTGGCGGACCAGCGGTCCGGGGTGGGGGATGTGGTCCTCCTGTCTCCGGCCAGCACCTCCTTCGACCGCTTTCAGAATTTTGAGGAGCGGGGACATGTGTTCCGGGACCTGGTGAACGATCTGCCGGAGTAAGCGGGGGCTGGGTCCTCCTCCGGGGCGGAAGGCCCCCTGTGCGTTTTTCTGATGAAAAGGCATGTACGCTGCGAATAGGGAAAAGCCGTAGGGGCATAGGCTTTGGTTGAGGTGATGAACCATGCGCCGCCGTTCCCCCGGACCGCCCCGGCAGAAGGCGAAGATCTTCTGCTTCTTTCTGGCCTGCATCTTCATTGCGCTGACGATCGTGGGCACCGGCCATCTGCGCTCTATTCTGGGCAGTCTGGCGGTGACGCGGGTGTCCAATCTGGTGAACCAGGTGGTGACGGAAGCGGTCAGCAATGCGGTCAACAATGGCGAGATCCAGTATCACGATCTTATTTCCCTTGAAAAAAATGACAGCGGCGGCGTGGCCGCTTTGGTGAGCAACATGGCGGAATTCAACCGCCTGCAGTCCTCCATTACCCAGGACATCCTGACCCGCCTGGCGGAGATGGCGGATGTGGAGCTGGAGATCCCGGCGGGGACGCTCAGCGGTTCCGCCTTCCTGGCGGGGCGGGGGCCCACCCTCTCGGTGCGCATGCAGTCCACGGGGAGCTGCTCCGCCCGGTTTGAAAACGAATTTTCCCACGCGGGCATCAATCAGACCACCCACCGCATCCTGCTGTGCGTGGACGTGTCCATGTCCATCCTGCTCCCCGGTTTCCGCACGGGAACGGAGGTGTCTAATTCCTTCTCTGTGGCGGAAACGGTCATTGTGGGGGAGGTGCCGGGCACCTACACCTACTTTGATTCCGGAAATCCCATTGAGGAGGATGCCTATGAGTATGGCATCAACAATGGGTGATGCCCCGGCGGACGGGAGCCGCTTCCTTGGCCGGAGGGGAAAGGCCCTCCGGCAGGAGCTCCTTTCATGATGGGGCGCGGACCCTGCGGAGGGGCCTGTCTGACTGGAAAACCATTTGACGGAGAATACTTTTATGGATTACAAAAGCGAGATGAAATCTTTGCGGGACCGGCTGAACGAGGCGGGCTACCGCTACTATGTGCTGGACGATCCCGATATGGACGACTATACCTATGACCGGCTCCTCCGCCGTCTGGAGGAGCTGGAGGCGGCGCACCCGGAGGAGATCACGCCGGATTCGCCCACCCAGCGGGTGGGCGGCGCCGCGCTGGAGAGTTTTGCCCAGGTGGAGCATCCGGCGCCCCTGGAGAGCCTGCAGGACGTTTTTTCTCCGGAGGAGGTGGAGGAGTTTGCCCGGCGGATGGGGTAGGCCCTGGAAACGGCGGCCTGCAGCGTTGAGCCGAAGGTGGACGGGCTGTCCGTGGCCCTGGAATACCGGGACGGCGTGTTTGTGCGGGGCGCCACCCGCGGCGATGGCCGGGTGGGGGAGGATGTGACGGAAAACCTCCGCACCATCAAGTCCATCCCCATGGTCCTGCCGGACAAGCTGCCCCGCCTCATTGTCCGGGGCGAGGTGTTCATGCCGAAAAACGTATTCCATAAGCTCAATCTCCGGCGGGAGGAGAACGGAGAGCCTCCTTTCGCCAACCCCCGCAATGCCGCCGCCGGCTCCCTGCGCCAGCTGGATCCCAAGGTCTGCGCGAAGCGACTGCTGGATGTCCGCGTTTTCAATCTTCAGCTGGCGGAGGGCAGGAGCTTCTCCACCCATGGGGAGACCCTGGAGTATGCCGCGTCCCAGGGGTTTCAGGTCATACCCTACAAGATCCTGGACGGGGCGGAGGATGTCAACGCGGAGATCGTCCGCCTGGGGGAGAGCCGGGAGGAACTGCCCTTTGATATGGACGGCGCGGTCGTAAAGCTGAATTCCCTGTCTGACCGCGCTGCCGTTGGCAGTACCGCCAAGTGCCCCAGGTGGGCCGTTGCCTATAAGTACCCGCCGGAGCGGAAACCCAGCAAGGTTTTGGACATTGTGGTCCAGGTAGGCCGGACGGGGGTCCTGACTCCGAAGGTCGTGGTGGAGCCGGTGCGTCTGGCTGGGACCACGGTCACCAACGCAACGCTCCATAACCAGGATTTTATTGACGAAAAGGATATCCGTATCGGGGATACCGTGGTGCTGCAAAAGGCCGGGGAGATCATCCCTGAGGTAGTGGAGGTGTGCAGGGACCTGCGTCCCGAGGGGACGGAGCCCTATTGCCTGCCGGCGGTCTGTCCGGTATGCGGCGCGCCTGTGGTCCGGGATGAGGATGGGGCGGCTCTGCGCTGTACCGGGGCGGAATGTCCGGCCCAGCTGCATCGGAACCTGACCCACTTTGCCAGCCGGGACGCCATGGATATCGATGGCATGGGGCCCGCCGTTATGCGGCAGCTGATTGACAGAGGGCTGGTAAAGAACCCGGCGGATCTGTATTTTTTGACTGTGGACGAGCTGGCGGATCTGGAGCGGATGGGGAAAAAATCCGCGCAAAACGCGGTGAATGCCATTGCCGCCAGTAAGGACAGGGGGTTGGAGCGGCTTCTTTACGCGCTGGGCATCCGTCAGGTGGGGCAGAAGGCGGGAAAGATCCTGGCCGCCCGCTTCGGCTCCTTCGATGCGCTGGCCGGAGCAACGGAGGAGGAGCTGACCGCCATTGACGATGTAGGCGGCATTACCGCCGCGAACATCCGGGAGTGGCTGGACAGCCCGCAGTCCCGGCATCTGATCGGCCGCCTGAAGGAGGCGGGAGTCAGCATGGAGGCGGCCCGGCAGAGCGCCGGAGAGCAGTTTAAGGGCATGACTTTCGTCCTGACAGGCGCTTTGGAGAGGTACACCAGGGAGGAGGCCGCCGCCCTGATCGAGGCCCGGGGCGGCAAGGCCAGCGGCTCGGTGAGCAAAAAGACCACCTATGTGGTGGCCGGCGAAAATGCCGGCAGCAAGCTGCGCAAGGCGAACGAACTAGGCATTCCGGTGTTGACGGAGGAAGCCTTTGGGGCCATGCTGGAGGAATAGGAGGGGAAGCGGTATGCGGATCGGCGTTATTTCGGACACCCATGGCAAGCTGCGGCCCGCTGCGGCGGAAAAGCTGCGGGACGTGGACTGCATTCTCCACGCGGGAGATTTTGACAGCCCGGATATTTTGCAGGCTTTGGATCAGATCGCCCCGGTATATGGCGTCCGCGGCAATAATGACTGGGGCAGCTGGGCGCAGGAGCTGCCCAGGATCATGCAGGTGCGGCTGGACGGCGTGACCTTCTGCGTTGCCCACCGGCGCAGCGATCTGCCCTGGAACCTGACGGGAGTGGATGTGGTGATCTGCGGCCATACCCATCAGTATGCCGCGGAGTGGAACCGGGACCAGCTGTGGCTGAATCCCGGCAGCTGTTCTTATCCCCGCCCTTACCGGGCTGTGCCGACTATGGTCCTGCTGACCACGGGGGAGAGCAAGGCGCTGACGGTGGAAAAGGTGGAGCTGTCCCTATG
>CAMWTG010000117.1 GCA_947177115.1 uncultured Clostridia bacterium | reverse complement strand
CCCGTCCCCCGCGCCGCCCCCGGAAAAGGAAAACGCCCACGGCTCATCCTATGAGAGCCGCGGGCATTCTATGCCTATATCCAGTTTTCCGCACCGCCCGGTCAGTCCCGCAGCCCGGGATCTCCCAGGACGTCCAGCAGCGCCAGAGGGGACGCCTCCTCACCGGCGGCCTCCCGGTTGACCTCCGCCGCCGTCTTCAGCTCGCTGCGGAGGATGGGCACGCTCTTGGGGGCCTGGATGGCCAGACGCACCCGTCCCGCCTCCACGGAGAGGACCGTGACCTCGATCTCCTCCCCAATGGCCAGGGATTCCCCCGCTTTCCGCTGGAGGATCAGCATGGGCCCTCCCCCTTCCCGGAGCCAAACTCCGCCAGGAGATGGCGCATGTGATAGTCCCCCGCCTCCAGGATGACCTGCATGGCCCGCCCGGTATGCTCGTTGACGGCGATGGGACAGCGGAGGTTCACCGTGCTCTCCCCCACCGGGCTGCGCACCACGCACAGCGCGTAGAAACACAGTTCCTCGCTGCGCTCCACGCCCAGCTCCCGCAGCTCCTCCGCCGTCAGGACCGGGGCGTAGTCATGCTTGAGGGAAAAGGGATTCATGGCCACAAAGGCCAGCTGGGGCGTGGCTGCGCTCTGGAAGCACAGCAGGCTCCCGCCGCCGCCCTGGAAGGGCAGCAGAAAGAACTCCTTCTCCTCCTCGAAGCCGAACAGCCCCTTTTCAAAGCGGAGCAGGTGGTCCTCCGGACACTCCGCCTGGCCGAAATACTTGGTCTGCAATAACAAATTGATTCCCTCCGTCAGGATACGTGTCCCCGCCGCTCAGGCCCGTACGTCCACCGGCTCGTAGTTCGGGTCGGAGGAGGGCGGCACATAGATGGGGCCGCCCACGTACTTGATCAGCACCTCGGGCCGCTGGGTGACGGTGAACTCAATATCGCCGGGTGTAAACTCGAAGCTGCCCCCGCCGATCTTCCAATCGAAATTCAGCTTATCCATCTCGTAGCGGATGTTCATCTCCCCCACGTCCCAGGTGATCTCCGGGCCCACGGAGGGCAGGAAGTCCAGGCCCACGTCCCGGATGTTCTCCTTGTAGGCGTCCTTGGCCAGCTTGGTGATGACCTCCTCGCCCAGCTTGGTCTCCATCATCAGCTTGCCCTCCCGGGCAGTGGCTGCGGTGGCGGTATAGGCCGCCTGATGGCCCTTCTGGGCGGCCTGCTCAATGCTCCGGGCCAGGGTGGGGGTGATGGAATTGCGGGCCTCGAAGGTGTCGATGTTCACGCGGATGGGACGGCTCTTGATCTGCAATCCGCCCTTGTCTGTGGAAATCTCCATTTCCGCCGTGCCCCGGGCGTACTCCAGCTTGGCATTGGTGGTCTTCATCTCGATCTGGATGGGCACAGTGGTGATCTCAATCAACGGTTTCATTGTGCGACGCGCACTCCCTTCTGCTTATATTGTCCGGTAAATGGTTCTCTTACTGCTGTTCTACCGAAAAAATATTTGACCGGCATCCTTGCCGTAACACACAATTATCTGCGCTCTCAGTTCATATAGTCAATGAGGGACTGGCTGAGCAGCTGGGTACCCACCTTCAGTGCCGCGTTGTAGCAGTAGTAGTCGTACATGAGGGTAGAAATAGCGTCCGCCGGGTCGATTTCCTCCAGGTTGTACCGGTCCTCCTCCAGGTAAGCGGCCTGGAGCTTCATGCGCTCATCGTTCGCCTGCAGATATTCCGCCTTGGTGCTGATCTCGGCCTCCACGCTGATGCAGTCATCGTTGCACTTCTTCAGCTTATCCATCAGCCGGTTAGCCTCTTCCTCCATCTCACCGCTGGGGAAGTCGCCTGTCTCATAATCGCAGCTGGAAAAGATCTCGCCCAGCCGCTTCATTACCAGGACCACGTTGTTGGGATCGCCGTTTTCGTCCACGCCGTAGCCCAGCATATTGATGGCGGGGAGAGCGCGGTTGAAGGCGGAGCCCTTTACCAGATTGCCGTTCTCGTCCTTCATCAGGCCCATGCCCAGGTCCACGTTCTGCTCTTCCTTGGACATCTTTTCCAGACGCGCCAGATCACCCTGGTCATTGTAGTACTCGGCCCACATCCGGTTGTAGGCGGTGTCCTGGTCCGTCACATTCTTCACGGCTTCGGGGACGCCGAACTCATCGGCCTCGCCCCAGGCCATGCCCTGGTCGTTGGGGCTGAGGGTGGGCTTGATGGCGTTGGTGGGATCTTTGTAGTAATCGATCCACGCCTGCTCGTAGAGGTCATCGCTCTTCGTTGGCATACCGTCCGGCATCGTTGTGCCGTCAGCAGGGATCTCGTTCCCCGCATCGTCCAGCGCCCAGCTGGGTACAGGCTGCTCGGCGGGATTCTTCACGCCGCCCGCGTTGACATTGACACCCCGGTAATACAGCGTCTCGCCGTCCCACAGGAAGGGGGGATTCATCTCATCCGTGCCGGAGAACACAAAGTGGTCGCTGTACTTGGCGCTGTTCATGGTCTGAATAACGGAGTCCGCCGTATTGGTCAGCGTCTGGCCCAGCTGGACCCGGGCTCCGCCAGTGGGGTCGCTCTCGGCCCAGATATCGGCCTTCTTGGCGGCCTTGTTCACCAGGTCATAAGTGACCGTATTCATAGCGGCAAAGGCCACATTGAAGCGGCTGGTGACATCGCTGTTGTTGTTCCGGTAGCTGTTGTTGTCCACCATGGCCCGGCGGACGCGCCAGGCCTGCACGGCGGAGGTGGGGTCCTCCGCGAAGCTGTCGAACTTCCGGTGGGTCATCACCTTGTTCATGGAGCTATTAAACTTGACGGTGGAATTGCCCAAGTTATACCGGTACAGGCTCATCGCCATGCCGGTGGTCACGCGCATAGCCATATCTCAAATATCCTCCTTCATGTCGGGAATCAAATCGTTCCGTTGATCAGCTTATCCAGCATGGAGTCCAGGGTGGTCAGCAGCTTGCAGGCCGCGGCGTAGGACTTGCTGAACTGCATCATGCTGGTGGCCTCATCGTTCAGGTCCACGCCGGAAACGCTCATCCGGTCGTTGTCCAGGTCCAGGGTCATCAGCTCATAGCTGCTGACTTTGCCGGCGGTGGCGTACTGGTCGGTGCCCAGCTTGGCGGAGATGGCCGTGAACACCTCCCGGAAAGAGCCATGGAACATGGCCCGGGACTGCTCGGCATCCGGCTGGATCTCCTGGGCGAGGTAATCCAGCTGTTTGTCATAATTTTCAATTATATCCGTGATATTGTCAAAGCGGCTGGAGTTGGTGACTA
The DNA here is from genome assembly GCA_947177115.1 of uncultured Clostridia bacterium. GTDB lineage: Bacteria > Bacillota > Clostridia > Oscillospirales > Oscillospiraceae > Pelethomonas. The sequence continues at coordinate 4,883 of CAMWTG010000117.1, read as the reverse complement.
CATTGCCATCCTTGTCGTAAAAATCAGGCTGCTTGGTCCTGAGGACCCGCACAGGGCCCTCTGCCCAGTCAATGGCAATGGAAATATTGGAGGCGGTGATGTTGTTGGGGTCGTTGTTGTTGCCGCCGTTGCTGAACAGCACGCCGCCGTTGTAATGCTCGTACAGGGGGTCCTTCAAGCCGTTGTCCTGAATGGCCTGCTTGCAGGCCAGCAGCTCCTCGTTGGCCGCGTCCCAGGCCTCCTGGGCGTCCGCCATCTGTTCCGCCGCCTCTTCATCGGTTATATAGGGGTCCCTGGGATACGTCATAAGGGAGTTCATGATCTTCTTCTGCTCGTCCATGGTCTCCTGGAGGGCGTCCATGCGGCTCTTTGTCACATCCTTGCCATCCACCTGCAGGGGATTCTTGTCTTTGTCCAGGAAGGTATAGTCAACGGACTCGCCCGCCTGCAGGTTATCCGGGTCGCCGCCAGGCACCGGATTCCCATCCGCATCGATCACCGACTTATTGGTTTGATATACGACCTCCGGGTCCATCTGGTTCATCTTATTGAACTCGTTGGCGATCTGCCTGGCCAGAGAGTCCAGAGCCTTTTGGTAATAGGGGATGCCCCGCTTGATGGCGGCATTGGGATCATCGCTCAGACGCGCCTCGTCCGTCTTGCCCAGATCCTGTTTGCTGGAGTATTCCCCCTCCTCGGTGAGCAGCTCCCGGATGCCCTGGATCTTGCCGCTGAGAACGTTGTCGCCCAGCTCCACCGTCTCGCTGCGCTTGCTGGCGGTGTTGGGGTCCACCATCAGCCGGTCCCGCTCGTCCTTGAGGGGCTCCACCTGGATGATGAATTTGTCGTTGTCATATACCTTGACGTTATCGGCGTAAATGGGATTGCCCTTTTCATCCACCTGGATCACGCCGCTCCCGTCCTTCTTGTACAGCTCGTTGGTGGCTCCCGTTGTATTGCCATTGGCATCGACCGTCAGGTACTTGCCAAATTCATTGATCGCGTCCGCAACATCCTGAGAGTTCGCGACCTCGGCTTTGATCGCCGCCTGACGCAGGCTCTCGACCTCCCGCTCAGCGGCCTTGACGGCGGTATCCACGGCCTCCTGAATCACATCGTCCCGCTGTGCCCGGATTTTATCTCCAGCCGCTTTTACCTCAGCATCAATTTTCTGCTGCCTATCTGGATCAGGATTATCAGGATCAACCGGATACTTCTTCTCCGCTGCTTCCCTCGCTTTCTGTTCTGCCGCAGCAATTTTCTCCGCCCACACGCCCGTGTTCAGCGGATTTGCATCCTCTGCATCTTTCTTTGCTTTTATTTCCGCATCTGCTTTGGCCGTTTTAAAATCTGTCTTCCAAGGCTCCTGATCCTTGGCGTGCTTTGCCTCCGCGTCCGCCTGCGCCTTGTCCATGGCGGCAAGGATCTTGCTGGCATCGGCGTTGGGGTTCATCACCGGCTCCTTCTGCGGGATGCTGATCTGTCCGCCGTAGATGCCGTCCACCAGCTTGATAGGCTGGCCATCGGGACCCTTGCTGCCGGCAATGGTGACGGTCAGCTTCTCGATCTCGGTGAACTGGTCGATGCGCTCCATGGAGTAGGTCACATCAATGTTCATATACCCGGACAGTTTGTCCAGGGCCAGGTTCCGGGCGTCCCGCAGCTCCAGGGCCTTGTCGCCGTAAATGGACTGGGTGCGGATCTTGTCGTTGAGGTCCCGGATGTCGGTGAGCAGCTTGTTGACCTCCTTGACGGAATCATCCAGCTCCAGCTTCTTGTTGTTATAAATAGTCTCCAGCTCCTGAGCGGCCTGCTTGAAATACTTGGTGAGGGTCTCGGCCTCCGACCGGACCAGGGTGTCGGGCTCCTGGAAGCTCTCCTGATTGGCCAGCTTCTGCAGCGCGTCCTTCAAATTGCCCAGCTGGGCCTCGATCACGCCGAAGCCATCGTTCTCGCTGGTCAGCCCCACCTCGTCCAGAATGCGGCTCATCTGGTTCAGGCCATCCAGCCACTCGCTGTTCTGCTCCAGCTTGGTGTTCTCGTCCCGGTAGCGGATGTCCAGATAGGGGTCCCGCAGCTGGCTGGCGCCGTTGGTCAGCACGCCATAGCCAATGTTGGTGTTGTAGATGTTGGCGAACTTGGCGGTGCCGTAGGAATACAGGCTCACCAGGTCCATCCGCTGGCGGGTATAGCCGGGGGTGTTGATGTTGGCGATATTATTGCCTGTGACATTCAGGGACGCCTGGGAGGCGTAGATCGCCAGACGGGCGGTGGTAAACGAACTAAATGTTCCGATAACAGCCATAAAACAGGTTCTCCTTCTTTACATATGTTCTCTTCATCTCGTCCCGGTCTATACCCGGAAATCGGCCTGATGGGGCCGCTGGTCCTCCGGCGGGGCCTCCTGGGCCTTCTGGATCCGCTCGATGGCCCGCAGGTTGCACTCCAGGGTATCCATCGCCACCTCGGAGGCGGACTGGAACACGCCGTACTGCTGCCGCAGCTTCTCCGCGGCGTCCTTCACCTGGTGGAACATCGCCTCCGGAGCGTTGGCGGCCAGCTCCCGCAGGGGTACGCCGGTAAGGCCCATCTCCGCCAGCATCCTGTCCCGCTTCTGGTCCAGGCCCCGCAGAGACAGGCTGACGACCTGCTCCTTCTTCATGCATGCCTCCACGCCCTCCAGATCCCCGCTGCTGACCGCCTTGGTCTTGGTCCGCTCCAGCTCCGTCAGCTCCTCCAGGGTCCGGCCCAGGCTCTCCAGCAGGGCCAGATACTTTTGCCACAGCTCCATATCTGTCATTCGCCGTCCTCCATCAGCAGCAGCATTCTCGCCGCCGTCTCTCTTGGCTCGATCTGGTATTCGCCGGAGCTGACCTGACGGTGCAGCTCCTGGATCTTGCCGGTGGTGTTATACGTGCGCACCTGGTAAGAGAGGCTGGCCGCCAGCTCCCGGAAGCTTCCGCCATCCTGGGGCGCGGAGACGGCCACGTTATCATAGCGGCCATCCCTGGTCCTGATCCGGCGGCCGCCCACGGAGGCGGCGGGACGGGGATCGGCTTTCTTTTGAATGGGCAGATAGCCCTCGGGTCCTGTAATCAACATAGTCGTTGACCTCCTATCATACGCCGGCTGAACCGGGCCGGCACCAGGGCCATACTCTCCGGCAACGTCTTCGTACTATTTTTATCGGTCTGGAAACAAAAAAAATAACGCAGCGGCAGAAAATTTTTGCAAAATACTGGGTGAAGGCCGCCCCCCGTCCGGCACTTTGTCGAAAAAAGGAAAAACTTTTCAAAAATTCCATTGCAAGGCGGGGCCATTTCCGATATAATATGGTATCAAATACAGTGCGGAGCGCCTCCCCGGGGCTTCGCGCGGAATGATGGGAGTTCTGATCTGACTATGTTGGAAAAATGCAAAAAAGCGGACGTCCTTGAAAAAACCGGAGCCCTGATCTGTCAGGCCAGGGTCAGCGTGGGCCGCTCCGGTGAGATCCTCCTGGTGATCCCCCGCTCCGCTACATATAGGGCCAATTCCCCCTACCGCGTGGTGTTCTACGACCCCGTTCTGGGCCGGGTCACCTGCCGGTGCCGCCTGTCCGCGCCCCTGCCCCTGCCGGGTGGAGAGCTTTGTTCCCTCCGGTGCGAGATCATGGAGCAGCTATCCCAGGAGCAGCGCCGCCAGGACGTGAAGATCCCCTTGAAGATGCCCATCATGCTCCACGCCGCTTATCAGCCCGGCGACCCGGTGCGCTCCCCCGAGCTGGGCATCCCCGCCACCATCGGCAACATCAGCGCCGGCGGCGTCTATGTGCGCACCTCCATGCCCCTGCCCAAGGGGCGGCGGGTGTGGTTCGACTTTCAGATCGGCGCAGAGCGGCTGACCCTCAGCGCCCAGGTAGTCTGGATGGAGGCCATTGCCCCCAACCCCGGCCAGATCCTCTACGGCTATGGCTGTAAATTCGTTAACCTCCTCTCCCGCCACGAGGCCGCCCTGCGCAGCTTCATCTTTCAGGAGGAGCGCCGCCAGCGGCGGAAGGAGTGAGGATGCGCTTTCTCTACGCGGTGGAAACGGCGGCGCAGCTGCGTGCCTATGAAGCGGCCGCCCAACACCTCCAGCCCCGGCTGGAGGCGTATCTCCGCTTCCTGCAGGAGGAATACGCTGTAGAGGCGCCGCCACGGGCCATTGTCTGGACCAGCCGGGAGGCCGCCACGGAGCTGCTCAGCGATATCTCCATTCCCGCCTACACCAACGAGTACCGGGTGATGTTCTGCCCCGACCCGGCGGTCTGGCGGGACATCTGGCTCCGTCAGCTGGACGGACTGGAGGGGGAGGCGGCGGCGGAGATCCGGACCTATTATGAAACTGCCGTCAATGAAAACCGCCTTCTCTCCATCCTGGGCCACGAGCTGGCCCACCATATCGCAGCATTCCCCGATTTCGATGACGGGGACGCCCGGGAGGCGGGCATCTGGTTCGAGGAGGGCATGGTAGAATACATTGGCCGGCGGTATTTCCTCACGGAGGAGGAATTTGACCGGGAGGCCCGGATCGACCGCCTGCTGGTGGAACTGCTGGAGAGCCGGTACGGTGGCCATTCTCTGGAGGAGTTCGGTGCGAAGACCTACGAGGGGGACTATGCCAGTATATTCTTTGAGTACTGGCGCAGTTTCCTGGCGGTGGAGGCGCTTGTCCGGCACTTCGGCAGCGTGAAGGAGGTGTTCCGGTCCTACCGGGAGTGGTGCGGAGCCACCAACAGGCAGACATTGGAGACGTGGTTCAATGCAACGCACTGATGAACCGTATCAATTTGTGTAGGGGCGAGCATTGTGTTTAGCCTCATAACATAGTTTACACTAACCGAATCAATATTCCAGCACAAA
>CAMWTG010000116.1 GCA_947177115.1 uncultured Clostridia bacterium | reverse complement strand
GTAGTAAACCGTTTTTCACAGGCCAGACACTCCCGGCGGCGGCGGATGCTGTTGCCCTCATCGGCGGGGCGGCTGTCCACCACCTTGCTTTCCTTGTAGCCGCAGTAGGGACACTTCATGGCGGGGTCCTCCTTTACAAAATTGATCTTTTCTGCCATTATAGCACAAATTTTTCCCAAAGGATACCCGGTTTTGGGAAAAATTTTTAACTTATGGGAGTACAGGCTCCTCATCCCGGAAGGCATAGACCACGCACCGCTGCCCCTCCACCGTTTCTATCCGTCCCAGGCAGAACAGAGTCTCCAGGGGGAAGGGCCTCCCCTCCTCTAGGGGCAGGGCCAGCAGCAGCAGACTGCCCTCCCGCCGCCACCAGGCTTTGCCGCAGCGCTGCAGCCGCTCCCGGAAGAACCTGCCCCGGAACAGCTGAGCGGGGCAGCCTGTCTCCCGCCAGCGCAGGCCGGTTTCCTGGAAACGGAAGGACCGCCGGGCCTCCCCGCGCAGAAGTTTTCCCAAGGGGGCCAGATCCCGGTGGTATACCCGCCGGCAAACGGTCAGCCGCCCGCCCTCCGGGGCCAGCACCCCCAAAGGCAGTTCCCCCTGCTCCCCCAGCAGGAAAGCCCGGTACAGCCCGTCTCCGGGATCGTCCATAGCAGCGGCGATCTCCGTCCGGGCTCCGTTGGGGCCCCAGAGGGCCAGCGTTATCTCTCCCCGGCGCTCCCCCTGGCAGTACAGCGGCACCCGTTCCATCCGGCCTCACTCCTCTCTGACAAGCCTATGCGTGGGTGGGCGGAGGCAGACCCGGTTTTTTGGAGGATTGAGGCAAATTTTTAGCGGATAGCGCGGCCTGCCCCTTGTAAAGGGTGGGAATTTGTGGTACATTGGGATATACTATGAAAAAAGGAGGGTGATATGATGGGAACGATGACAAGCCGCCGGCGGAAGAGCTGTGTCAGGTTCCTGCTGATGGCCCTCCCGGGTATGCGGGATGAACCGGACCCTGAAAAGAAACAGGCCAAATTGGATGAGATCATAGAAACTTTAGAAAAAACCTCGGAGGACTGATACAAATGGACAACAAACACTTTTATATTACCACCCCTATTTACTACCCCTCGGGCAAACTCCATATCGGCCATTCTTATACCACCGTGGCCGCCGATGTTATGGCCCGTTATAAACGGCTGCAGGGCTGCGATGTGATGTTCCTCACCGGCACCGATGAACACGGTCAGAAGATCGAGGACAAGGCCCGGGAGGCCGGGGTGACTCCCCAGCAGTTCGTGGATGATATTGTCACCGCTCCCGGCGGGGTGCTGGACCTGTGGAAGTTGATGAACATCCAGTATGACCGCTTCATCCGCACCACCGATGATTACCATGTTGCCGCCATTCAGAAGATTTTTAGGAAGATGCATGACAACGGCGACATCTACAAGGGGTCCTATAAAGGCAAATACTGCAAGCCCTGCGAGAGCTTCTGGACGGAGAGCCAGCTGGTAGACGGCAAGTGCCCCGATTGCGGCCGGGAAGTGGCGGACGCGGAGGAGGAGGCATACTTCTTCCGGGCCTCCAAGTATGCGGACCGGGTCCGAGACCTGCTCTTAAATACGGACTTCCTGGAGCCCAGGAGCCGGGTGCATGAGATGGTCAACAACTTTATTGACTGCGAGGGCGGCCTGCAGGATTTGTGCGTTTCACGGACCTCCTTCACTTGGGGCGTGCCCGTGGACTTCGATCCGGGCCACGTGGTCTACGTGTGGCTGGACGCGCTGTTCAACTATATGACCGCGCTGGGCTACCAAAACGACAAATATAGCGATCTGGAGAAATTCTGGCCTGCCGATGCCCACTTCGTGGGCAAGGAGATCGTCCGGTTCCACGCTATCTACTGGCCCGCGTTCCTGATGAGCATGGACCTGCCTCTGCCGAAGAAGGTGTACGGCCACGGCTGGCTGAACTTCAACGGCGACAAGATGAGTAAATCTAAGGGCAATGTGGTGGACCCCTACCTGCTCTCCGAGCGCTACGGGGTGGACGCCCTGCGGTTCTTCGTCCTGCGGACCTTCCCCTTCGGCTCCGATGGCAATTTCACCAACGAGCTGCTGATCCAGACCATCAATACCGACCTGGCCAACGACCTGGGCAATCTGGTCAGCCGCACCACCGCCATGGCGGAGAAGTATTTCGGCGGCAAGCTGCCCGGGGCGCGCCAGGCCAATCCGGAATTGGATAACAGTCTGGTCTCCCTGGTCACCGGACTCTGTTCCCGGTATGAGGAGCAGATGGAGAAGTTCCAGTTCCAGAACGCTCTGGAAGAAATTTTCAAGGTCATCCAGCGGGCCAACAAGTATATCGATGAAAACGCCCCCTGGGCGCTGGCCAAGGATATGGATGCCAACGGCGTGCGGCTTGGCACGGTGCTGTATAATCTGCTGGAGACGGTCCGGATCTGCACGGTGCTGCTGACCCCCTTCATGCCGGACAGCTGCGGGAAGATATTCGCCCAGACCGGCGCGGATGCCGCCGCCCGGACCTGGGACAGCGCCGCCAAATGGGGTGTGCTGCCTGCGGACGTTCAGGTCCACAAGGGCGAAAACCTGTTTCCCCGCATCGACATGGCGAAGGAACTGGAGGAGCTGGACCGCATTATGGAGGAGGCCAAAAAGGCCGCCCTGCCCGCCATCGAGATCGAGCCCCAGACCGAGGAGAAGGTGGATTTCGATACCTTCTGCAAGTCTGATTTCCGGGCGGTAAAGGTAAAGGACTGCCAGCAGGTGAAGAAGTCCGACAAGCTCCTCAAATTTACCCTGGACGATGGCACCGGCACGGACCGTCAGATCCTCTCCGGCATCGCCAAGTGGTACGCCCCGGAGGACCTCATTGGTAAGACCCTGGTAGCCATCGTGAACCTGCCTCCCCGGAAGATGATGGGCCAGGAGAGCCAGGGCATGCTGATCTCCGCCGTCCACACCGAGAAGGGGGAAGAGCGCCTGAACCTGCTGATGGTGGACGATAAGATCCCCGCAGGAGCTAAGCTCTGTTAAAGGAGGCGCTGGCTCATGTACGAGTATCAGTATATCGAACTCTACACCGGCGGCGGTTTCTGGATCGACAACGGTTCGGGGGCCCACCGGGAAGTGATTGACCGAGAGGCCCGGGACGGCTGGCGGTATGTGGGCTATGTGCCCCTGAGCTTCACCGGTAACGGCGGGATCAAATCCATGGATCTGATTTTTGAGCGGGAGATCCGCGAATAACGAATAGATGGGCCCCCGGTTTCCGCTGGGGGCCCATTTGCAGCATCTGATACTATTCCTCGATTAGAAAAGCAGCGCCGTTACCGGGCGGAAATTTTGGGATAGCAGCGGTCCTAGTCCCGAGGTCAAAGTTCTTTTTGATACTGTTTCTTTCAAGAAAAAGTATGAGACGGGCAGTGCAGAAAAGTTTCGTGCTGCTCTAATTTTTGTCACTTTTTACAAATCCGAAAAACTTTAAAAATTTCCTTGACAAAATGGTTAGGTTGTGCTAACTTATAATACGAAAGTTAGCTGTAGCTAACAGATGCGCGAATGTGTGATCCGGTGTACATTCCCTCTTTTGGGCTCCTGTATGACGGCGGCGTGCCTGCGCTGCCGGGGCCCACCCGGTGGGCATCTCTTCTGAAAGGATGGCTTTCCTATGTTTGCTTATATCTCCTCCCACATGGGCTATATTGTGGTAACGCTGGTTCTGGTCTTGATTGTTGCCGCCGTGATTGTGCGGATGGTCAAAGACAGAAAAGCCGGCAAGAGCGGCTGCGGATGCGGCTGCAAGGGCTGCGCCAACGCGCCGTACTGCCATCCCCAGAACGTGAGCGATGCCCACGTTCCGGAGGTTCCTAAGATTTAACCGGAATGGGTCCGCAAAGAATCCGGCCAATCCCAAGGTTTTCGCTCCGCGAAAACGCTTGTACGCGCCGCCCGGCGCGGAAGAACGGGTTTCAGCCCAAACAATAACTTGTGTCCTCTCGCGGTGTCTCCCCGCGATTTGACAGCCATACTCCTGAATGAATGATTACCAACCCAAGGGGCCCCGGCTTTTGGCCGGGGCCCCTTGGGTTCTACGTCAGTTTTGCGGCAATTTCCTCCACCGCGCCCTCTTCGCTGGCGCCGAACAGGAACAGCTTTCCGTCCTCCGCCGTCACCAGCAGCCACGGCCCCGTCCGGGGAGCGATGCACACCGTCACCCGGCCCCAGCCGTCCGCGTTGAACTGCCCGGTAAGGGCGCTCTCCATGCCCGTACCGGCTACCCGGCGGAGCGGGGGACGCTCTTCCAGGACCCGGACCTCCGCGATATCCTCCAGCGCCACGCCCCATTCCCCGCCGAAGTGGGAGCCCACCAACTCCGTCTCCGTGACCGCCAGCTTCACCGGGGCCCGCTCCATGCCCATCATCCACACGCCAATCAGCGGGCAGGCCAGCAGCAGGAGCAGGACCAGCGCCATGATGACCTGTGCGGGCCGCCGGGCCAGATTGGCGGTGGTCCCCACGCCCACCCGGGCGTTGACCATCAGGCGGGCGTCATTGGGGTTGTAGTACAGCATTCCCCAGATCCAGAGGTCGTCTTCGTCCACGTAGAACCCCTGCCCGCTGTCCGCCGTCAGCTTCTCCTGCAAACGCCGGACCCGGAACTCGATGCCCACCGCCTCCGCAACGGTCACCGCGCCGTAGAGCAGGCACACGCCCATGCACAGCCACACATGGTCCAGCGTCAGCCACAGGAGCACGTTAAACAGTCCCGTAGCCCAGGCCGTTACCAGCCAGACCTTGCCCCAGTTGTACCGCCGGATGCGGGTGAGGGCCATGGTCCGCTGACTGTCGGCGTCCACCACCTCCGCCCGGTTCCGGTACAGATGCCGGTAGCAGAGGTAAAACGCCGGAACCAATGCCGCGCATATCGTCCATGCCCACCAGACCTCCCGCTCAAAGGCCAGGGGTACAAGAGCGATCAGAAACGGCGGCAGGAACCACCAGGGGGAGAGCCACCGCATTTCCTCCGCCGCGGCCTTGAGGTCCGTGACCACTTGAGGGACATCCTCCGTCCGCCGCCAGCCGCGCTTCTCTTTGAGCTGCCGCAGGGACTTGTTGCACCGGATATAGGGGACCGCGAACACGGTGCACAGCGCGATGATCCAGAGCATGAAGTATATCATGAACAGGCCAACGCTCCTGAAAAAAAGGCTGGGGACCATCACCGCCAGCATCACCCAACACATTTGCTTCAGCTCCCGCCTATACCGCTCCAGCATGGCAAGCACTTCCTCATCCCGCTGGGCCTCGTAGGGCAGGGTCACGCCGGCGATGATATTCTTTTTCGGTTTGCATTCGTTTTTCTGCGTGAAATACACGATAGGCAGCACCGGCAGCATAACCGCCCATGCAACGATGCTCCAAAACAGCGTCATTTCTCCAACACCTCCTCGTCAAAAATTTTTCCGCACAGTGCGAGAATCTCGTCTCTTCCCATCCCCGCCAGCCGCAGCTCGCAGATCCGCAGCCGCAGTCCTTTGAGGGTTTCCGGTCCCGGTCCGGCGTCCGGGAGCCGCACCGTGGCCCCGTCCCGGCGGCCGGTGGTGATGTACCCCTCTGCTTTGAGCAGCTGATACGCCTTGCTGGCGGTCATCATATTGATGCCGCACTCCTCCGCCAGGGCGCGGATGGTGGGCAGCTTCTCCCCGGGCTTCAGCTGGCCCGAGGCGATGGCGGTCACCACCTGGTTGCGTATTTGCTGGTAAATCGGTATGTCGCTGGAAAAGTCCAGTCGCAGCAGCATAGCCTCGCCTCCTTTGCATCAATAATTATAATGCAAATAATGCAATTTGTCAAGAAGGAACTTGCGCCGGAGGGTGGCGGAAGGATTGGTTCAAGTGTCAAAGATCCCTTCGCAAAATTGTATAATATGCAGAATGAAACTGGTCAGGCCAATCCGTTCTTGACATCTTTGCACAGAAACAGTATTATTACTGAGGAATAACTGTTGGGATGTTACCCGGTTTTGGGGCTTGGCCAACTCTTCTGACCGTATCCTAAAGATCTGCAAAGGATATTGGGGCGGGGGGTTGGTTTGTTTTTTTTAGGCGGCGCGTTTTCTTTTGCCAACGGCAGCGGGCGGCTCCCGGCTGATTCTGCAATGTAACAGAAAGGATGTAACACCATGAAGAAGTTTGAGTATGTCATTACGGATGCCCTGGGCATCCACGCCCGTCCCGCCGGCCTGCTGGTCAAGGCCGCTAAGGCCCTGGACAGCACCATCGCCATCGAAAAGGTAGGCGGCAAGACCGCCGCCGCTACCAAGCTGCTAGCCGTCATGGGCATGGGCATCAAGCAGGGCGATACAGTTGTTGTGACCGCCGAGGGCGGCGATGAGGACGCCAGCATTGCTGCCATGGAGCAGTTCTTCAAGGACAACCTGTAAGCCGGAAGGAAGGCAACCCCGATGCAAGCAGCGACCGGAAAATCCATTTTAAACGGCATTGCCATCGGCCCCCTGCGCATTTATAAGAAGGAGGAGACGGAGACCTCCGTCACCTCTGCCCTCACCCCCGAGGCGGAGCTTGCCCGCTTCGAGGAGGCCCGGGTCAAGGCCCAGGAACAGCTGGGGCAGCTGTATGACAAGGCCCTGGCGGAGGTGGGTGAGGACAATGCCACCATCTTTGAGATCCATCAGATGATGCTGGACGATGAGGACTATCTGGACGCGGTGAAGGGCGTCATCGAGATGCAGAACGCCACCGCCGAGTACGCCGCCTCCACCGCCGGCGAGAACTTCTCTGCCATGTTTGCCGCCATGGACGATGCCTATATGCAGGCCCGGGCCACCGATGTGAAGGATATCTCCCGCCGTGTGGTGAACATCCTCACCGGCCAAGCGGACGAGGCCATGCAGGACGATCAGCCCGCCATTCTGGTGGCCGATGACTTGACCCCCAGCGAGACGGTGCAGCTGGACAAATCAAAGCTGCTGGGCTTTATCACCCGGTATGGCTCCTCCAACAGCCATACCGCTATCCTGGCCCGGACCATGAACATCCCCGCCCTCATCGGTGTGGACTTTGATGAGAGCTGGGACGGCAAACAGGCGGTGATCGATGGGTATAACAGCTGTGTCTATGTGGAGCCCGCCGCCGAGCTGCTGACAGCCATGGAGGAGAAGCGTACAAGCGACCTGAAGCAGGCCGCCCTGCTTCAGAATCTGAAGAAAAAGCCCAATGTCACACTGGACGGCAGGGAGATCAAGGTATACGCCAACATTGGCAATGTCAGCGATGTGGGTCTGGTGCTGCAAAACGATGCCCAGGGCATCGGCCTCTTCCGCAGTGAGTTTATCTACCTGGAGTCCGAGGACTTCCCCGCCGAGGAGCAGCAGTATCTGATCTACAAGCGTGTTGTGGAGACCATGGCGGGCAAGAAGGTCATTATCCGCACCCTGGATATTGGCGCGGACAAGCAGGCGTCCTACTTCGGCCTGGACAAGGAGGAGAACCCCGCTCTGGGCTACCGGGCCATCCGCATCTGTCTGACCCGGAAGGAAATTTTCAAGACCCAGCTGCGGGCCATCCTGCGGGCCAGCGCCTTTGGCGCTGTGTCCATCATGTTCCCCATGATCATCTCCGTCCGGGAGGTTCGGGATGCCAAGGAGCTGCTGGAGGAGTGCAGGGCCGAGCTGACCAAAGAGGGCGTCAATCTGGGTCAGGTGGAGATTGGCATTATGATCGAGACGCCCGCCGCCGTCATGCTGGCGGAGGAGCTGGCCCAGGAGGTGGATTTCTTCTCCCTGGGTACCAATGATCTGACTCAGTACACCCTGGCTATTGACAGGCAGAATCCCAAGCTGGATCAGTTCTATGACTCCCACCATCCCGCCATCCTGCGGATGATCCGCTATGCGGTGGAGGCCGGCCACCGGCACGGCTGCTGGGTAGGCATTTGCGGCGAGCTGGGCGCGGACCAGACACTGACGGAAACCTTCCTGCGGATGGGGCTGGACGAATTGAGCGTATCTCCCTCCGCTATCCTGCCTCTGCGGAAGATGATCCGGGGGCTGGATCTCAGCAAGGAATCAGAGACAAAAGCGCCCTTGCTCTGACAGAAGCAGCAAGCCCGGGACCTTACAGCCGGACGGTACCGGGGCAGTGGGGTTAAA
>CAMWTG010000115.1 GCA_947177115.1 uncultured Clostridia bacterium | reverse complement strand
TGATCCCCCTGTGCAGGCCGTGGAGGGCCAGAAGGTCTATCTCCTTTTCGATGGCCAGGCCGCCCATGACCTTCTCCCCGCTCTGGAAGATGTTCGGCCACGTTCCTGCTGGCGCAGGAGGACCTGGCCGATGGCGATCTGCTGCGCTCCCTGGTCGCCGGGGGCCATGCCCTGGCCCTGCGCATTACCGCCGGGACCCCGGACGGCGCGGCGGAGGAGATCCGCCAGGGGCAGGAAGCCCTGTGGCAGGCCGCCTGCAGCCGGCTGGAGCTGGTCTGGTATGAAGGCGGGGAGGAGGACTTGTCCCAGCTCTTCGCGGACATGGGCTGCGTCCGGATCCATGCCGGGCTGGAGCCGCCTGATGCAGCGGCGGCCCTCCGGGCCATAGGCCGCTACCGGGAGGATGTGGCAGTCTATCTGGGCGGCGGCGGGAGCCTGGAGGCCCTGCCGGAGCTGCTGTCCGGCCTGCGGGAAGGGCGCTACCGCATCAGCGCCTGGCGGTTGACGGCTTAGAAACTGTATGCGCAGGCGTTGAACGCCGTCCGAACGGGTCTTTTCGCCCTTCCGGCATCCCCCGCCTGTGCATATAGCTTTTTAATTTACAAAAAGTTCAAGAAAAAATCCCTTTTGCGGCTATAATGGGAATCAATACAATGGAGAAGTCCCCCGTTTAGAGAAGTATACCGGGGGCGGGAGGCAGATATGGCACGAAGGATCCTGGTGGTAGAAGACGATCATAACATTTCCGATCTGATCCGGATGTATCTGGATAAGGAGGGCTTTGAGGTGCAGGCCGTTTTTGACGGCGGCAGCGCGGTGGAGACCTTCCGCAGCTGGCAGCCGGATATGGTCCTGCTGGACCTGATGCTGCCGGTGATGGACGGCTGGGCGGTCTGCGGCAAGATCCGGGAGACCAGCCGTGCGCCCATTATTATGATCACGGCCAAAAGCGAGGTTTTTGACCGCATCCAGGGCCTGGAGATGGGCGCGGATGACTATATTGTCAAGCCCTTTGAGATGAAGGAGCTGATTGCCCGCATCAACGCAGTCCTCCGCCGCACGGAGATCCCGGAGGATACGCGGAAAAGGCTTGTATTTGACAAGCTGGAGATCAACCTGGATTCCTATGAGCTGACGGTAGACGGAAAAAAGGTGGATACGCCCCCCAAGGAGTTGGAATTATTGTATCACCTGGCCTCCACGCCCAACCGGGTCTACACCCGGAACCAACTGCTGGACGAGGTCTGGGGGTTCGATTACTTCGGCGACAGCCGGACGGTGGACGTGCATATCAAGCGGCTCCGGGAAAAGGTGGAGGACGTATCCGATCAATGGGCCCTCAAAACCGTCTGGGGGGTGGGCTATAAATTTGAGGTCGCGCCCAAAGCCAAATAACCGGTCCCTCCAGCGCATTCCGACACGCAAAATCCCGCAGGGCGGGGCGGCTCCCATCCCTGCCGCCCCGCCGCGGTTAAAAAGGAGTCATGGCAAATGAGCAGATTCAAGGGCATCTACTGGCGGACCTTCACCGTCACCGTGGGCATGGTGGCGCTGACGCTGGTCCTGCTGGGGGCGTCCTTTTTTTCGTTGACATACAGTTATATCATGTCGGAAAAAAGGAACGAACTCCGGGACCGGGCGGAGATCATCGCCCAGATCACGCTGGACGCCTACTCCAAACCCGGCGCCGTCCTGACCAGGGGGGAGGACATCCGCTCCATGCTGGACGTGGCCGAGATGATGAGCGGCACCGACTTCCTCATCTGGATCCCCGATGAAAAGGCGTTCATCGGCACCGATACCAGCATGAACAACCAGCAGATCGTCCTCCCCCTTGCCCTGGGCAAAAAGCTGGCAAAGGGCGAGGTCTATATGGGCGTATCCACCCTGGGCTACTATGAAAAGCCCCGGGCCGTGGTGGCTGTGCCCGCCCGCAGCGAGGGCTGGGTGGAGATCGGGCCCGTTTTGGCCATTGCTGAGCCCAATGCCATGACCGAGATGTGGCGGGCCTTCCTGGGCATTTTCGGCATGACCGCGGTCACGGTCCTCCTGATCGCCTTCGTAGCCACGGCCACTACCGCTATGCAGCAGACAAAGCCCATCCGGGACATGGCTACCGCCGCGCGGAAGTTCGCCGAGGGCAACTTCGATGCCCGGGTCCACAACACAGGCCGGGAGGACGAGATCGGCGAGCTGATCGAATCCTTCAACGCCATGGCCGATTCCCTGCAAAAGACCGAACAGCAGCGCCGGGAGTTCATTGCCAACATCTCCCACGAGCTGAAGACCCCCATGACCACTATCGCCGGCTATGCCGATGGCATCCTGGACGGGGTCATCTCCCCGGAGGAGGAGCGGCAGTACCTCACCATCATCTCCGCCGAGAGCCGCCGTCTGGCCCGTCTGGTCCGCCGGATGCTGGATGTAAGCCAGCTGCAGAGCATGGATCTGATCAAACAGAAGACCCCCTTTGATCTCTCCGAGTCCATGCGCCGCGTGCTGGTGAGCATGGAGAAGAAGATCACCGGGCGGGGCCTGGATGTGGACGTGGACATCCCGGAGGATCCGGTCATGGTCCTGGGGGACAACGACCTGCTGACCCAGGTGGTGTACAACCTGCTGGAAAACGCCGCCAAATTCGCCGCCCAGGGCAGCACCCTCTTTCTGGGCCTGGCCCGCCAGGGGAGCAAGGCGGTGGTCACCGTCCAGAACACCGGCCAGACCATCCCACCGGAGGAACTGCCTCTGCTGTTCGAGCGGTTCCACAAGTCCGACCGTTCCCGCAGCGAGGACAAGGACGGCGTTGGCCTGGGCCTCTACATCGTCCGCACCATTCTGGAGCAGCACCATGAAAAGATCACCGCCGACAGCAAGAACGGCGTGACTACCTTCTCCTTCACCGTCCAGCTGGCGGCGGAGGAAAATCCTAAATCTGTGTGAGGGAGTTTTCAAAATGGAAGAGTTTTGGAGGGAAAGCGGCCCCCTTTCTATGGAGCCGGCGGAAGTCGTCCTGACCTACCGCCAGCCGGCGGGCCCGGAGCCGGAGCCCGTAACGCTGTGCTACCAGCGCCCCCTGCCCGCCGGCATGATCTTTCCGGCGGAGGCGGCGGGAGTCTGCCCGCCGCTGTCCCCGGGAAAAAAGCGCTCCCGGAGATGGAAATGGCTGGCGGCCATGCTGGCCGTCCTTCTTATCATCGCCCTGCTGGCGGCTCTGGGCGTGGGGATCTGGTATGTGGGCCGCTATGGCTTCCGCCTTCCCGGAAACGTCCGGGACTTCCCCGGCACCGAGGACGGCGTCCCACCCCGGGGCAGCTTTTACTGGGAATTTGAGCAGACGGAGGAGGATACCTCCATCACCATCCCCTCCTATCCCACCGGCGGCGATGCCCGCCTGATCCTGTCCCCCGCCGGGGACCTCCCGGTCCTGACCCTGAAGGAGGTCTACGACAAGGTGACCCCCTCCGTGGTGGCGGTCCTGGGCCAGCAGCAGCTCTATGGCAGCGTAGGCACCGGCATCATCTTCTCCCAGGACGGCTACATCCTCACCAACTGCCACGTCATCGCCGGATGCAGCCGCTGCAAGGTCTGGGTCACTGATATCCACGGCGTGGACGCGGAGTATGAGGCCCGGGTGGTGGGCTATGATGAGGACGCGGATCTGGCGGTGCTGAAGATCGAGGCGGAGGATCTGCCTGCGGCGGAATTCGGCGTCTCCGATGACCTCCAGGTAGGCGACCCGGTCTATGCCATCGGCAACCCTTTGGGCGTGGAGCTGCGCAACACCCTCACCAACGGCATCATCTCCGCCATCAACCGGGACGTGGATGTAGATGGGGTGACAATGACGCTGCTGCAAACCACCGCCGCCCTGAACAGCGGCAACTCCGGCGGTCCGCTCATCAACCAATACGGCCAGGTGATCGGCGTGAACACCATTAAGATGATGAGCGAGTACGACACCATCGAGGGTCTGGGCTTCGCCATTCCTTCCAGCCTGGCGCACCGCTGGATCAACGAGCTGATCGAGTTCGGGAAGATCCAGCCCCAGCCGGTGCTGGGCGTGACCATCAGCCGCATTCCCGAGACCATGCCCGATGGCCGTCTGGGCCTGCTCATTGATGATGTGATCCCAGGCCTCAGCGCGGACCGGGCGGGGATCCTCCCCGGAGACTATCTGACCGCTTTCTGCGGCGAGGATATTACCGGCTACCAGCAGCTCCTGAACTTGCGCCGGGACCTCCGGGTCGGGGATCAAGTCCCCGTCCAGGTCTGGCGGGATGGGGAATACAGGGACTGCACCATGCTTATGATGGCGGAATAGGCAAAATATAGAGATGCTGGAAACAGGCGGGGAAGGTTTGCTTTCCCGCCTGTTTGGCAAAAAAACGTTTTGCAATCGCCGGTTGCGCATATGTAAAGCGCAGGCGGTTTATTTTTGATACAGATTTTTATATTATAACAAAAGGCAAAGGAGAATTCTCATGGAGTGCCGCAAAAAATTGATCCGCCTGCGGAAGCAGCGTGGACTGACCCAGCAGGAATTAGCCGAGGCGGTGGACGTATCCCGTCAGGCCATATCAAAATGGGAGCTTGGCACCGCGTCTCCAACGGTCGAAAGCCTGCGCAGCCTGAGCTTGTTTTATGGCGTGCCGGTGGACCTGCTGCTGAATGATGAGCTGCCCCTTCCGGACCCAGGCGAAGCTGCGCCGAAAGAGCCTCCTCCGCAAAATAAGGTATCCCCGGCAGAGGAAAGCCCTCTCGGCAACGAGATCAAAAAGGAGATAGCGGGGCTGAAAAAATGGGTGATCGCTCTTGTTGTCGTTGTCGCTGTTCTTGCGTTGACGGCTGCGGCCTACATAGCGGTAACTCTCCGGGAAGGAAGTGATGCGATTCCAATCGATGAGTTGGAGCAGGAGTATGTAGGGTTTTCTTTGGATGGTGAGTTCGAACATGGTTGGTAAGGAGGAGGTGAAAAGAATGAAAAAAATTCTGTCTTTTGTATTGGCGTGTATGCTCGCTGTCAGTTGTTTTACAGCCAATGCAAACGCATTTTCCGCAGATAGTGCCGGTCCGGAGCTGTCCATGGTGGATATACTGGTCACGCGTGCCTCCGGCTCCTTCAGTGTGAGCGTATCCGCTGGCTCCATAGTAGGGGACCGCAGAGAATTGTCCCTGAGCAAAGGGGAGACGGTGCAGATCACCGCGACCTACTCCCCGTCCGGGAGTGTAGACTTCGGCCTGATTGATTCTGACGGCGTGTTCCATTATGTCAATGCCACAAACGGCAGTATCGACAAGTCGATTGAAATTACGAAGAGCGGGACCTATATCTTTGCGGTCAGGAATAATTCTTCACGGGAAGTTAAGGTTTCTGGATATCTTCGATATTGATTGAAATGGGATACTAGCGAAGCGCAGGCTAATTGAAAACTATAATAATAAAAACACATGTTTAGTCCTTAAAATTTCAAAGTTGGGAGCGAGCTTTATGAAAAAAGGTCTTTTATGGATGTCACAAGGTATGTTGGTTGGTTTAATAATGGCGTGCATAGTTGTACCTATGCTTACACTATCTGTTTCAGCTTATTCTTTAGAGTCGTTTCACTTGAAGTCAAAGTCTGCTTCATTTGTCTGGGGTGATAGAATAGATACTCCTGGGAGCGTTATTAGGAACGCGTGGGAAAGTGCAATTAGCGATTGGGCAAGTGCGTCTTCTTGCGATTTCTATAGTTCTTCTAATTCCGTAAATGAGTTGAATTCTTTTTATGAAAGTTCATCAAGTCTTTACGGTAGAACCAAGTTAACCTATGACATCACCACTGATGCTATTTATATTGCATCTTTTGAGGCTAAAATTAATGCAGGAAATTCTAGTATTTCGCGTAGTAATGTTGCTAGAAGTACAGCTAATCACGAGTTTGGGCACTTACTGGGAATTAATGATTTGAGTTCTGGAACTGCTATTATGAATACTAATCGAGAGCGGTCAACTATTTATATCCCTCAAACTGATGATATAAATGGTGTAGCAGCTGTATACGGTTAAGGAGGTATTGTTGTGTTGAAAGCAAGAACTAGAGGCTTCTTCCTTGTGTTGGGCATTATTGTTGTTGGAGCATGTGCCTTTTCGTTTTTTCTTAAGACGGATTCTCCGATAAATGAAACACAAGCGATGAAAATCTTTTATGATTATCCGGTTGTATCTACCTTTGACGAGATGGCTGAAGAGGCTGAATTTATTGTTAGCGGACGATATACTAGTTTAGACTCAAAGTGGAATATGGCTCGTAATCCCGAGAATATCATGGAAGAAGATAGCGAAAATTATGTCGAAGGCTGGTTGTATCACTTCGAGATTGATGATGTCTTAAAAGGCAACCTTGAAAGCAGTACGATTTTAGTTAACCACAAATATTCGCAAGTCATTACCACTACTGAGTCTAACGCCGTTGTTGATGATGAGGGAAATATTCTGAAAGCTGCGACTAAAGAAAATACACTCTCATTTTCTGTTCATGATCCGATGTTTATTGAACCTGAGTTAGATAGCACATATATTTTGTTTTTATTAAAAGACAAAGATTTTGGCAATTATTATGCGGCTGTAGAACCGTTTTCTATAAAAGTGGAAAACGGGATTCCAGAATTACAGTCTAATTTGCTCAACAATACTAAGACATTTAGCGAGGAGATCGCTGTTGGGGGCGATAGAACGGTTGATGTCCTCTGTGATGTTGGTATGGGAGTGGATGATTTTATATCTGGACGTTCTTTAGAAGACATTATTCAGGCTATTTCCACAAGCAAGTGACTAAGAATACAGGTTCTTATTGTGCAAGGAGACTGCCATGACCTCTGAGATACTCTTTTTCTTCAACAGAAACCCCGCCGCTCTGCCCCTCTACGAGGCCTTCGAATCCCGCGTCCTGGCGGAGATCGACAATGTGACCGTCAAAGTCCAGAAAACCCAGATCACCTACACCAACCCCAAAGTCTTCGCCGCCGCCGCCTTCCTCCCCGTCCGGAAAAAGGCCCTGCGCCCGGAGCACTACATCACCGTCACCCTGGGCCTGAACCGCCGTTTGGATTCGCCCCGGGTGGATGCCGCCTCGGAGCCCTACCCCGCCCGCTGGACCCACCATCTGCTGATCTCCTCCCCGGAGGAGATCGATGATGAATTAATGGCCTGGGTCCGGGAGGCCGCCACCTTCTCCGCCGCTAAACGGTAGAAAAAACGCCCCGCCCGGTTTGACCCGGGCGGGACGCTCTCATTTTCCAAAAAACCGGTTACTTCGCTTCCATCAGCTTGCCCAGCGCGGCCTTGTCGCCCACCAGGGTGACATAGGGATGCAGCTGCAGGATGGAGGCGGGGACCTGGGGGGTCACGGGCCCGGTAAACGCCTTATATACGGCATCGGCTTTATCCTCGCCGCTGACCATCAGCAGGATCTTTTTGGCCATCATAATGGACTTGATGCCCATGGACATGGCCTGCCGGGGCACATCGTCCCGAGAGGCAAAGAACCGGGCATTGGCCTCAATGGTGCTCTCCGCCAGATCCACCACATGGGTCTCCAGCTCGAAGGCATCGCCGGGCTCGTTGAACCCAATGTGGCCGTTGCGGCCCATACCCAGCACCTGGATGTCAATACCGCCCATCCTGTGGATCACCTGGTTATACCAGTCGCACTCCGCCTTAGGGTCGGCGGCCAGGCCATCGGGAACGTTGGTATTGGCGGGATTGATATTCACATGGTCAAAGAGGTGCTCCTGCATGAAGTGGCGGTAACTTTGCTCATGGGTGGGCTCCAGGCCAACATACTCATCCAAATTGACGGTCTTGATCTCGGCAAAGTCCAGATCACCCTTTTCATACCAGATCACCAGCTGCTTATACATGCCCACCGGCGTAGACCCGGTCGCCAGACCCAGCACACTGTTAGGCTTCAGGATGATCTGCGCGGAAAGGATATTCGCCGCTTTCCGGCTCATGGCTTGGTAGTCCTCGGTCATATAGATCTTCATAACAGACACGCTCCTTTTTATTTGCGATGACCACGCCGATCATCGTTCAAGAATAAAGCTTACCAGTTAAATTGTATAAGAAAACAAAGTGTTTGTCAATGGGAAATTCGGCGGCGGGCGGCGGCGCGGAAATCAATTCTATACCAGACTATCCCGCAAACAGCACAGACTGTGTAGGGGCGAGCATTGCTCGC
>CAMWTG010000114.1 GCA_947177115.1 uncultured Clostridia bacterium | reverse complement strand
TCCCCTCGCCGCCCCCCTACACACCGGTTAGATGAAGGGCAAAATCCCGGCCCCGGGCAGCGTAGATGGCGGACAGGAGCTTGCCATCGCCGGGGGTGTGCAGCTCCTCCCTGCCGTCCCGGAGATAGCGGATAGAGACCTCCGGGTGGCTCAGGGCGATCTGGGCGATGATACCGGCGGCGGCGGACGCCTCGGCGCCATCGGCTTTCATGAACTTCAGCCGGGCAGGCGTATTGTAGAACAGCTCCCGGACGGCAACGGTCGTACCCGCCGGGCACCCGGCCTCCTCCACCGGGCCGGGGACGCCCCCCTCCAGGCGTAGAGACGCGCCGGTATGATCCTCCTTCCGCCGGGAGAACACGTCCAAGCGGCTGACGGCGGAAATCGCCGCCAAAGCCTCTCCCCGGAACCCCAGGGTACCGATGGCGGCCAGGTCCTCCGGGGCGCGGAGCTTGCTGGTGGCATGGCGGAGAAAGGCGGTGGGCAGCTCCTCCGGGGCAATGCCGCAGCCGTTGTCGGTGACCCGGATGAGGGACATGCCGCCGTTTTGCAGCTCCACAACGATTGCGGTTGCGCCGGCATCAATGGCGTTTTCGATCAATTCCTTCACCACGCTGGCGGGCCGCTCCACCACCTCGCCGGCGGCGATCAGGTCCGCCATATGGGGGGAGAGCTGCTGGATATGGGGCATGGGGCATTCCTCCTTCCGGCAGGTATGATTTTCTATTCCAGGATTATAACAATTTTTCTCATTATTTGCAAGCAGGGATTGCAATTGTCCCGGGAGATCCATTTTTCAGCACACAATCCCCAAAGCGGCGGAATCTGTGTAGGGGCAGGCATTGCCGATACGGGATACTCCGGCAATGCCCGCTTCTGACAGAAGATTCGGGTATCGTACAGACGGATGATATCCGCCCCTATACGGTGTCACAAATTCCAACAATTTACATATCGTCAGAATTGGCGGCTTCAGCCCATCCACTTCCCGAAAAACCGCCAGGCGTTTTCGAAGCAGATCCCGTCCGCAGTTTCTTGGGAGATCCCATGGCTGGTGAGATATTCCCCGATGCGGAGGCTCTTCTCTACAGAGTCCAGCTCCTCATGGACCTCCGTGCCATCGTAGTCGCTGCCCAGGGCGATGCACTTTTCCGCCCCCAGCTCCAGGAAATGGCACACATGGCGGTAAAGGTCGTCCAGACTGCCCCTGCCGTCCTCCGAGAGGAAGGGCCGGGCGTAGGTCAGGCCGATGAGCCCCTCCCGGCGGACCATTTCCCGGATGAACTCGTCCGGCAGGTTCCGCCTGTGGCCGCAGACGGCCCGGGCATTGGAATGGGAGGCTGCAAAGGGTTTTTTTGCGAATCCGAGCAGCTCCTCGAAGCCCCGGTCGTTGAGGTGGGATACATCCACAATAATCCCCTGCCGCTCCATCTCGGCAACGGCCTCCCGGCCAAAGCCGGAAAAGCCGTTCCGGGTATCGTGGCCGGAGGCCAGCTCGTTGGGGCCGTTCCAGGTAATGGTCATCATCCGCACGCCCGCATCATAGACGGCCTTCACCCGCTCCAGCCTTCCCGCCAGGACCGCGCCGCCCTCCACGGTGAGCAGTCCCGCGAATTTCCCGGTCTTTATTGCAGCCTCCATCCCGGCGAAGGAACGGCAGGGGATCAGCCGGTCCTTATGGATCTCCGCCTGCCGGTAGAAACTGGCGGCGTGGCGGTCAAAGAACGCGATGGCATCCTCTCCCCGCACCTCATCGGGAACAAAGATGGCGAAGCACTGGACCCATCTGGTCCCTGCGGGGACCTTGCCGAGGGCAAGGTGGAAGGACGGATTGTCCAGTGTTTCCGTTTCCTTTTCATAGGGCGGGTAGAGATTGCGGGTCAGGGTATCACAGTGGAGATCGAATAAAGCGGACATAAGCGTTTCCTTTCCGCCGTCCGGCAGGACGGCCGCGGTCATTAGAGCCTGTGAGGCAAAAATTTTTACTTTTTCCAGGTTGGTCACAAATTTGTAATGACTTTTCCCCGCAAATAGAGTACAATACCATTCACCAAACTATTTGCTATGGGAGGAATGTCCTTTGAGAAAGCTGAACGATGCCATCGACCGCTTCTGCGCCCTGCACCCCCGGCTGGGCGTCCCGGGGCTTATGCGGTATATCGTGATCGCCAACGCGCTGGTCTACGTGGTCAGCATTTTTGACAATTCCGGCCTGCTGCTGGCCGCTCTGGCCATGATCCCCCAGTCTGTGCTCCATGGGCAGATCTGGCGGCTGGTGAGCTATGTGCTGATCCCCACCAGCGGCGGATTCTGGCTGATCGTCTCCCTGATGTTCTACTACTGGCTGGGGGAGGCCCTGGAGCGGCTGTGGGGAAGCACGAAATTTACCGTCTACTACCTCAGCGGGACGCTGCTGACCGCCCTGGCGGCGATCCTGGCGTACGCCATCGACCGGCAGCCGGTCGCTCTTTTCGGCGCGACCTATGTAAACACCGCCCTGTTTATGGCCTACGCCCTGACCTACCCGGACGCCATGGTGCGCATCTATTTCATCCTGCCCATCAAAATGAAATGGCTCGCTTTTGTGGAGGGCGCGCTGTATGTGATCCAGATCCTGCAGCACCTTGCCGCCCGGGAGTGGGGGATGGCTCTGATGCCCGTGGTGGCTATGCTGAACCTGTTTATTTTCTTCTCCCCCAACCTCTCCCGGCGCGTGGACCAATTCCAGGCCCGCCACCGCTCCGAGGCGGTCCAGTTCCGCAAGGCGGTGAAGGAACAGAAGCGGCAGAAGGGCTACAACCATAAATGCGAGGTCTGCGGACGGACGGATACGGACTTCCCCGACCTGCAATTCCGCTACTGCTCCAAGTGTACGGGGTACCACTGCTTCTGTGAGGAGCATATCTTTAATCACACCCACCATTTGGAATAAGCCTGCTCCCATCGGATACGGCGGTTTCTGCGGCATGCGCAGCTTCCGGTTTGGACGGCGGCATCCCCGGGGTCATTCCCACGTTTCCCACACCTCCGGACAGTAGCCCACCGTGACCTGTTTCCCGTTGCGGACGATGGGCGTGTTGAACAGCTGGGGGTTGTCAAATAGTTTTTCCTCCGCCGCGTCCGGGGTGATGTAGGCCATGTACAGGTCCTGATAGGCTCTGCACTTTGTGTTCACCAGCTGATCAAAACTCAGCTTCTGCCGTACGGAACGGTACTCTCCGGCGGAGAAACCCTTTTTTGGCAGGTCGATGTACTGGTATTTCACCCGCCGTTCCTTGAACCACCGCTCCGCTTTCTTGGTGTCGAAGCACTTGGAGGAACCGAAGATCTGGATGTTCATAATAAAAACTCCTTTGTGGATAGGATAATGGAGGACAAGCCCTTGAAGTACGAGATCATAAACCTCCGGGAGCGCCCGGAATGGAAGGAGGACGCTGCGGCGTGGTTCCACGCCAAGTGGGGCGTTCCCCTGGACGCCTACCTGGAGAGCATGGAGCAATGCATCGCGGGCGGGAGCCCGGTCCCCCAGTGGTACGTGGCCGCGGCGGACGGACGGATAATTGGTGGCCTGGGCGTGATCGAAAACGACTTCCACGACCGGAAGGACCTGACACCCAACGTATGCGCCGTCTACGTGGAGGAGGACTGCCGCTGCCAAGGGATCGCGGGAGGGCTGCTGGACCACGTCTGCCGGGAAATGGCGCGCCGGGGGATCGATACGCTTTACCTGCTGACGGACCACACGTCCTTCTATGAGCGGTACGGCTGGGAGTTTTTCTGCACGGCCCTGGGGGACGGGGAGAGCCAGCCCAGCCGGATATACAGACATATTATGGAGGGATCTCTATGACGGAAGCCATCAAAACGCTGAAGGACTGGATCGGCCAAAGCGAAAACATCGTCTTTTTCGGCGGAGCCGGGGTCAGCACGGAGAGCGGCATCCCCGATTTCCGAAGCACCGATGGCCTTTATAACCAGCAGTACGACTATCCCCCGGAAACCATTCTGAGCCACAGCTTTTATGAGGCGGAGCCGGAGGAGTTTTTCCGCTTTTACCGCAATAAAATGCTCTACCTAGACGCCCAGCCCAACGCCGCCCACAGAAAGCTGGCGGAGTGGGAGGCGGCGGGGAAACTGAAGGCGGTCATTACCCAGAACATCGATGGCCTCCACCAGAAGGCGGGCAGCAAAAACGTCCTGGAGCTCCATGGCAGCGTCCTGCGGAACTACTGCGTCAAGTGCGGCGCGTTCCACGCCGTGGAGGAGATCGTAAACAGCGCCGGCGTACCCTGCTGCCATTGCGGCGGGACCATCAAGCCGGACGTGGTCCTCTATGAGGAGGGACTGGACGAGGACGTCATGATGCGCTCCGTCTCCGCCATCCGGCACGCGGACGTACTCATCATCGGCGGCACGTCTTTGACGGTATACCCGGCGGCGGGGCTGGTGCGGTATTACCGGGGGGACAAGCTGGCGGTCATCAACAAGGCCAATCTAGGGACCGGGACCGGTCTGACCATCACCGAGCCCATCGGCCAGGTCATGGCCCAGCTCTGACGTTATCCCATCATACCATAAAAAAGGCGGAAAGGGAAGCATGCAAACGACCCGGCGGCTGGAACAGCCATCTTTCTACAGCCAAATCTTCAAGCTGGTCCTCCCGATCATCATCCAGAACCTTCTCAGCGCGGCGGTCAGCTCCGCCGATGTGGTGATGCTCAACTACGTGGGGCAGTCCTCCATTTCAGCGGCGTCCCTGGCCTCCCAGTACGCCAGCGTGCTGTTCATGGTCTTCTACGGCCTGGGCACCGGCGTGACCATCCTCTGCGCCCAGTACTACGGCAAGGGAGACATGCGGGCCATCCAGGTGGTGGAGGGCATTGCCCTGCGGTTCTCTATCCCCATTTCCCTGGTTTTCGCCGGGGCGGCGCTGCTGCTGCCGGAGACCATGATGCTCCTGTTCACCGATGATGCGGAGCTGATCGCCGTGGGCGCGTCCTACCTGCGGTACATGAGCTTGGCCTATGTCTGCTGGGGCGTCACCGAGGTCTATCTGGCGGTCCTGCGGAGCGTGAACCGGGTGATGGTCAGTATGGCCATGAACATCCTGGCCTTTTCTCTGAATATTTTCCTCAATGCGGTGTGGATCTTCGGCCTCTTCGGTGCGCCGAAGCTGGGAGCCATGGGCGTGGCCCTGGCCACCAGTCTGTCCCGGCTCATCGAGCTGGCGGCCTGCGTGGTGGTGTCGGTGCTGAGCGAAGACATCCACCTGGACCTGCGGCATATCTTTGTCCGGAACAAGGCCCTGTTCTCCGATTTTGTCCGGCTGTCCCTCCCGGCTCTGGGGAACGATGTCAGCTGGAGCGTGGCCTTTTCCATGTACTCCGTCATCATCGGCCACCTGGGCACCGATGCGGTGGCGGCCAATTCCTTTGTGATCGTGGTGCGGAATTTCGGCACCATCCTCTGCTTCGGCATGGCCAGCGCGGGGGGCATCCTGCTGGGGAACATTATTGGGGAGGACCGGCTGGAGGAGGCCCGGGAGGGCGCGAAGAAGCTGATGAAGCTGACGGTCATCACCGGGGCCATCGGCGGGCTCATCATTCTGGCGGCTATGCCGCTGGTGCTGGCCTATGCCGGGGGATCCCTGTCGGAGCAGGCCATATACTATCTGCGGAACATGCTGCTGATCAACACCTACTACGTTATGGGCGCGGCGGTGAACACCACACTCATTGCCGGGGTGTTCCGGGCCGGTGGCGACAGCCGGTTCGGGTTCATCTGCGACACTATTGACATGTGGTGCTATGCGGTGCCGCTGGGGTTCATCGCGGCCTTCCTGTTCAAGCTGCCGGTGATGTGGGTATATTTCCTGCTGTGTACCGATGAGTTTGTGAAGTGGCCCTGGGTTATCAGGCACTACCGCAGCGGGAAGTGGCTGAACAATATCACCCGGGAGGGGCTGTTTGCGGAGGATGCGAAATAGCAAAAATGCGGGCGGGACGCTCTAAACGTCCCGCCCGAATTTTTCCCGCCCTTGCCGGGCCGGCGCTTTATTCCTTATTCAAAAACATCTCTCCGATGGCCTGCCCCAGCAGCCTGGCCGACAGCAGGGCCTCGTCCAGGGAGTTCCCCGCCGCCCCCATTTCTATCAGCAGCGCCCCCGGCGACACATGCTGGTTATACCGGGAGTTCCGCACGGAAATGGGCCGCATCAGCGTTGGATAATCCTCCGTCAAATGCTGCTGCAGGGCGGCGGCCAGCTTGAGGTTTTCCCGCCACCCCTCATGCTCCAGCCCGCCGCCATCGCTGCCGATAATAAAAGACATCTGGGCCGCGTTCACTCCAGCCACATTGCTGATCACCTTGTAGGGGCTCCCGTCTCCATCGGAAATGGCGTCCCGGTGGATGTCCAGCACCAGGGATATGGAAGGATATTCCTCCATGGCC
Organism: uncultured Clostridia bacterium; assembly: GCA_947177115.1. GTDB lineage: Bacteria > Bacillota > Clostridia > Oscillospirales > Oscillospiraceae > Pelethomonas. The sequence goes on along the minus strand of CAMWTG010000114.1, from coordinate 1,778 downwards.
CTTTCCGCAGCTGTCAGGGACCTGCCATAGGCCCCGCTGTACTCCGGGTAGTCGTAAAGCGCGGGGTCGTGGACCACCCCGATCCCCGCCTCCTCCAGTGTTCGGGCCAGCTCGTCTCCCACCCGCACCACGTTGTAGGCGCAGTCCGTAGTCCGGCTCTCCCCGCTGGGTTCGTACTCCTGTCCCGGCGGCATGGTATACGCCTCGCTGCCGTGGGTGTGGAGGATCAACACCTTGGGCCCCTCCTCCTCCGACAGCTTCGCGGCAAAGCTGCCATCGAACAGCGTCTCGTCAAAGCTCTTATCCGAGCGGTTATTGATGTACACATCTCCCGTCACGATATATCCCTCCGGGGAGGAGGGCGTCAGCGTCCGTGCCTGCACCCCGTTGTCGGCGAAAACCAGCGGCGTCTCCGGCTGGGCCGGCTCCTCCGCGACCGGCGCGGAGGGTTCTGCGGGGAGGCCCGGCGTTGGCCTCTCCTCCCGTCCGCCCTCCGTATCCTCTCCGCCCGTTGGGCTGTCGTCCTCCTCCTCCGTCTGCCGCAGTTCCAACACCGCCTCCTGGCTGGACAGCAGCACCGGGCTTTGCCCAATGGCCATAGCCGCCCCCACAGGCAGCCCCCCTGTGGTCCACACGCCCTCCAGCTGGCTCTTCAGGATCCCCAGAGCCCATTGATTCTTTTCCCCCAGCATTTCCCAGGCGGAGGCGAGATCCGTACTGGCCGCCGTGGCCGCCACCACGTAGACCACGGCTCCCGCTGCGGCGGCCGCGGCGGCCCGCCGCAGCCACTGGGGCTTCGGTTTTCTTTTGATCGTCACAGACAAGCGCTCCTTTCGCAGTTCAGCTTGTCCCAGTCTATTCCGCCGCCCGCCCCAATATGACAACCGCCTGTCCCGTCATGGCCGGCCCCAGGCCCGGCCCAGCGCCTCCACCAGCTCCCCGATCTCCTCATCCCGCAGCGAGGCGTACCCCAGGATCACGCTGTTATCCCCGCACGTCTCGCTTCTCTCCATATAGTACTCGCTGAGCCCCTTTACCTTTACGCCCGCCTGCAGCGCGCGCTCGATCATGGTCCGCTCTCCCGGCCCCCCCGGCAGCGTCAGCAGCAGATGCAGCCCCGTATGCCGTCCCGAAAGCCGGACCCGTTCAAACTCCTTTTCCAGGGCCGCCGCCAGCTTCTCCATCCTGCTCTTGTACGCCCCCCGCATCCTGGCCAGGTGCCGGGTGAAGTACCCCCCCTCCAGAAACAGCCGCAGCGTCTGCTGCTCAAACCGGCTCACCGTGCTGGAATAACTCCCGAATGCCTGCCGGTAGGCCCCCAGCAGCTCCCAGGGCAGCACCATGCAGGCGATCCGGATACTGGGCGCAAGGCTTTTGGAGAACGTACACAGATACACCACCCGCCCGCCGGGCCCCGCCATGCCCTGCAGGCTGGGCAGGGGCCGCATGTCGAAACGGAACTCCGCATCGTAGTCGTCCTCCAGGATATACCGCCCCTCCCGCTCCACGGCCCACCGCAGCAGCTGGGCCCGCCGGCCCGCCGGCATGGCCGCTCCGGTGGGGAAGTGGTGGCTGGGGGTCACATAGCACAGGTCCGCCCCGCTCTCCTCCAGTCCCGCCGGATCAAGCCCGCTGCCATCGATGTCCACGCACCGGCAGGGGATCCCGTTATTTTCCAGGATGGTCCTGGGCCGGTCATCCCCGGGGTGCTCCACCGCGGCCGGCCGCCCCCGCAGCAGCTGGGCCAGCAGTCCCAGCAGATACTCCACTCCGGCGCC
>CAMWTG010000113.1 GCA_947177115.1 uncultured Clostridia bacterium | reverse complement strand
ATCGAGAACGTCTTCGACGCCGCCCCGGATTTCGCGGCGGTCCGCCGGGAGGACCTGGAAGCCCTGCTGCGCAAACTGTTCCCGGTTTTCAGCGATGATGCCGGCGTCAAAATGCGGCAGGCCATCGAGGCGGCGCGGATGGACACGGATTCCGTGGGCGGCGTGATCCGCTGCTTCGCCGCAGGCGTTCTCGCAGGGATCGGCGAGCCCATGTTCGGCGGCGTGGAGAACCGCCTTGCATCCGCCCTGTTCGGCATCCCCGCCGTGCGGGGGGTATCCTTCGGCACAGGCTTCGCCGCCGCCGGGATGCGGGGCAGCGAGCACAACGACCCCTTTGTGATGGAGGACGGCAACGTCCGCACCCGGACCAACCACGCCGGCGGCGTCCTGGGGGGCATCACCACGGGAATGCCCCTGGTGGTGAACATCGCCGTCAAGCCCACCGCGTCCATCTCCCGGGAGCAGGACACGGTGGACCTGGAAACGGGAGAAAACGCCCCGCTGGTCATCCATGGCCGGCACGATCCCTGCATCGTGCCCCGGGCGGTGCCGGTGGTCGAGGCCGTGACGGCGCTGACGGTGCTGGATATGATGCTGGAGGACTGAGCGGACGGAGCGTAGAAGAAATGCCTTGGGAAGAAAAAGAATTATACCAGAAGCTTGGCGTTCTCACAAAAGACAAAGCGCGGTGGGAAGAAAATATTCCTTTTGTTGCCTCGCTGCTGAAGGGACAACCTGTGAAGATAACAGGAAAAGCTCTTTGGATGCTGGGCGAAATGGGGCTGCTGTACCCCAAGGAGGTACGGCCTTTCCTGGATCAGATCGCCGCTTTTCTGGATGCGGAGGCCCCTTTTCTCAGGGAACGGGCCATGAACGCCCTGGGACGGATTGGCCGGGCTGACCATACGCTGGTTCAACCATATCGGGAGAAAATGTTTGTGACGGCACAGGATGAGAGTCCTAACGTCCGGCTGAGTTTTATCTGGGCCTCCGAGAACATCGCAACAAATGCGCCGGATTTTTACGAGGACGCTGTCCCCTTGTTTGAGGCGCTGTTGGATGACGAAAATATCCGGGTAAGGACGGAAGCGCCGGAGATGTTCCGCGTACTGGGCAAACGTAGGCCGGAGTACGTGCGGCATTGTATAGAGAAACTGAGAGTTTTGTCAGAGCACGATGAGAACCGGGTCGTGCGTATCCACGCCGGAGGCGCAATCCGGGCAATCTCAGCGAATATATGAAAGAATCAAATATCAGGAGGATACCACCATGGATTTGCAGGATTACCGGAACCAACTGGACCAGATCGACGACCAGCTGGCGGCGCTGTTCAAGCAGCGCATGGAGACCGTCAAAAATGTGGCAGACTATAAAAAGGAGCACAGCACGCCCGTCCTCGCGGCGGGACGCGAGCGTGAGATCCTCTACCGGGTCACCGGGGCCTGCGGCGAGGAGCTGCAGGAGTACACCAAGATCCTCTACTCCACCCTGCTGGAGCTGAGCCGGGACTATCAGGAAAACCGCCTCAGCACCGGCGAGTCAAAGCTGTGCCGGGACATCCTGGCCTCGGCGGAGCAGACGGGGGATTTCCCCTCCCGGGCCGTGGTGGCCTGCCAGGGGACGGAGGGGGCTTACTCCCAGATCGCCTGCGACAAGATCTTCCCCCTGCCCCAGATCCTCTATTTTGGCCGTTTTGACGGCGTGTTCCGTGCGGTGGAGAACGGCATGTGCCGCTATGGCATCCTGCCCATCGAGAATTCCTCCGCCGGGTCCGTCACCGAGGTGTACGACCTGATGGAGAAGTACAACTGCAAGATCGTCCGCAGCCTGAAGCTGAAGATCGAGCACTGCCTGCTGGCAAAGCCCGGGGTAAAGCTGGCGGATGTAAAAGAGGTGGTGGCCCACGAGCAGGCCCTCAACCAGTGCGGTGACTTCCTTAAGAGCAGCGGCGTGAAGATCACCGTATTCGACAACAATGCCCGGGCCGCCAAGTACGTGGCCGAGAGCGGCCGCACCGACATCGCCGCCATTGCCTCCGTCAACTGCGCGGACCTCTATGGCCTCAAGGTCCTCTCCGACCGGGTGTCCAACACCGACCACAACTACACCCGCTTCATCTGCATTTCCAAGAACCTGGAGATCTACGAGGGAGCCAGCAAGATCACCTTCGTGGCCTCCGCCAGCCACCGCCCCGGCTCCCTGTACAGCCTCATCGCCAAGTTCGCCACCCGGGGGCTGAACATCAGCAAGCTGGAGAGCCGCCCCATTCCCGGCAAGGATTTCGAGTTCCGCTTCTATTTTGATGTGGACGCCCCCGTCCGCAGCAAGGACACCCTGGCCGTTCTCAGCCAGCTGGAGAAAGAGGATTTCTTCACCTTCCTGGGTGCCTACAGCGAGGTGTTCTGAGGATGGAATACGGCCTTCTAGGCGAAAAACTGGGTCACAGCTTCTCCCCCCAGCTCCACAAGGCCCTGGCGGGCTACGACTACGCGCTGCTGCCCACGCCTCCCGGCGAGGTGGAGGCGCTCTTCCGCCACCGGGCGTTCAAGGGGCTGAACGTGACCATCCCCTACAAACAGACGGTGATCCCCCTCTGCGATGAGATCGACCCCCGGGCCGCCACCATCGGGGCGGTGAACACGGTGGTCAACCGGAACGGAAAGCTCACCGGCTTCAACACCGACATCGATGGCCTGATCTATCTTGCCAAGCGGGCCGGAGTGGATATGGCCGGGAAAAAAGTGGTGGTCTTGGGCTCCGGCGGCACCAGCCGCACCGCCTGCGCCGCCGCAAGGGAACTGGGCGCGGCGGAGATCGTGGTGGTTTCCCGGAAGGGGGAGGACAACTATGAAAACCTCTCCCGCCACGGGGACGCGGAGGTCCTGATCAACACCACCCCCGTGGGGATGTTCCCCAAAGCCGGCGTTTCTCCCGTCTCTCTGGACGCCTTCCCCCGCCTGACCGGGGTGCTGGATGTGGTGTACAACCCCCTGCGCACCGCCCTGCTGATGGAGGCGGAGGCCCGGCACATCCCCGCCTCCTGCGGCCTGCCCATGCTGGCGGCCCAGGCCCGCCGGGCCGCCGAGCTGTTCACCGGGGAGAGCGTCCCTACCAGCCGGCTGGAGGCGGCGATCGCCGGACTGACGGCCCAGGTGCAGAACGTGGTCCTCATCGGAATGCCCGGCTGCGGCAAGAGCGCCATTGGCCGCGCCCTGGCCCGGCGGCTGGGAAAGGAGTTCGTGGATCTGGACCGCATGATCGCGGAGCGTGCGGGAAGATCCATCCCGGAGATCTTCGCCCAGGAGGGCGAGGACGCCTTCCGCGCCCTGGAGCACCAGATCGCCCGGGAGGCCGGGAGCCGCACCGGATGCGTCCTCAGCACCGGCGGAGGCATCGTCACCAGGGAAGAAAATTACGCCCCCCTCCGCCAGAACGGCGTGATCGTCCACATCCGGCGGGAGATCTCTCTGCTGCCCACGGCGGGACGTCCCGTGTCCCAGAGCACGGACCTTCACGAGCTATGGCGGCGGCGGGAGCCGCTGTACGCCGCCTTCGCGGATCTGGCCGTGGACAACAGCGGCACGATCGAAGGCGCGGCGGAAACGATCGAAAAGGAGCTGAGCCAACCATGAAGCTGCTGTTTCTCAACGGCCCCAATCTGAACATGCTGGGCACCCGGGAACCGGATATCTACGGCAGGCAGACCTACGCCGCCCTGGAGGAATATATCCGGGATCTCTGCGAAGAGCTGGGGATCGAATGCGAGATTTTCCAGTCCAACCACGAGGGCGCTTTGGTAGACGCCATTCAGGCCGCTTACGGAAAAACGGACGGCATTGTTATCAATCCCGCCGCCTATACCCACACCAGCGTGGCCCTGCTGGACGCGGTAAAGGCGGTGGGGATCCCCACGGTGGAGGTCCACATCTCCGATGTCAGCAAGCGGGAGGACTTCCGGCAGGTGTCCTATATCCGGCTGGCCTGCTGCAAGACGTTTGCGGGATACGGCTTTGAGGGCTACCGTCTGGCGGCGGAATATCTGAAGGCGCTGCTGGGCGGGATCACCGGCCAGGGCTAACCATTTGCCCCCGTTTCACATACAATGGCCTAGTAAAGGAGGCTGTTGCTATGGAAAACACCATGTTCAGCGGGCAGACCCCGTCTCCCGCTTACGACTATCGCGTATACGATCAGGTCTGGCAGCGGGTCGCCCCCGGAACGGACCCCTTCTCCCCCGATCCCGCCGCCGCCGGTATGACGGAATCCCCTCAAGCCATGAATCCCATCCCGCCGGTAAATCCGGCTCCAGCAGCCCCGGCTGCCTCCGCGCCGGCCCCCAGACAGGAGAACGGCGGCGAGGGGAACATTCCCGGCGCGGAGAGCAATCCCTGCTGTATGGGCACCGAGGCCAGAGAATCCCTGGAGGTGCTGGAGGGGTTTTTGCAGGAGGAACTGGCGGAGGCCCGGTGCTGCCAGTCCCTGGCCTGCCGGACCAGAAACCGGCAGGCAGCCCGGCTGCTGTGCCAGACAGCGGCGGAAAAACGGACTGCGGCCCGGGAGCTGTGCGCCGCGTACTATCTGATCACCGGCAAGCAGTACGCTCCCGCCATCACCGTGGAGCACCTCCACTGGGAAAGCCTGCCCCAGGCTCTGCGCTCCTGCTACCATCAGGAGGCCTGCAATGGCCTTAACTACCAGCGGGCCTCCGATGAGTCTCTGGATCCCTGCCTGCAAAAGCTGTTTGCCCGCCTGGCGGACCAGTCCTATCAGCGGGCGGAAAAGGTGATGGCCCTGCTGGGCAATCTGATCTGCTGACAAACCATCTTGCAAAGGAGAAAAAACATGCTGCACACCAGAGAAGACGCGCTGGCCCTGCTGCGCCAGTATAACAAGGAGCCCTTCCATATCCTCCACGCCCTGACAGTGGAGGGCGTCATGGCCTGGTACGCCAAGGAGCTGGGCTATGCCGATACGGCAGATTTCTGGGCCCTGGCGGGCCTTCTGCACGACATAGATTTTGAACAGTGGCCGGACCTCCACTGCCAAAAGGCGCCGGAGCTCCTCCGGGAGGCCGGGGCGGACGAGGCCCTGATCCACGCCGTGGTCAGCCACGGCTATGGACTGTGTTCCAACGTAGAACCGGAGCACGAGATGGAGAAGGTCCTCTTCGCCGCCGATGAGCTTACCGGCCTTATCGGCGCCGCCGCCAGAATGCGGCCCAGCAAGAGCGTCCAGGACATGGAGGTCAGCAGCCTGAAGAAAAAATTCAAGGACAAGAAATTTGCCGCAGGATGCAGCCGGGACGTGATCCGCCAGGGCGCGGAGCGGCTGGGCTGGGAGCTGGATGTCCTGATGGAGCGGACTATCCTGGCCATGCGCTCCTGTGAGGAGCGGGTCAATGCGGAGATGTCCGCCCTGGCCGAAACCTGATGCTATTCTCCGACTAAAAGCGCGCCATCGTTACCGGGCAGAGATCCAGGAACAGCAGTGGTTTTAGTCCCGAGGTCAAAGTTCTTTTTGATACTTTTTCTTTCAAGAAAAAGTATGACAACCCAGGCGAAAAGTACTGCGGAGAGCGCTTATGCCGCTCTCCGCAGTACTTTTTACTTTGCTTTCATATATTTCAGCAGCTGACGGCAGACCTCCCGCACATCAATGGGTTTGGCCACATGGGCGTTCATGCCTGCGTCCAGGCACTTTTTCACATCCTCGGCAAAAGCATCGGCGGTCATGGCAATGATGGGGATGGTCTTGGCATCGGGGCGGTCCAGGGCGCGGATGGCGTGAGTGGCCTCATAGCCGTTCATCACCGGCATCCGCAGATCCATCAGGATCCCATCATAGTACCCCGGCTGTGCGTCCAGAAACTTATCCAGACAGATCTGGCCGTTTTCCGCCCAGTCCAGCTCCAGCCCCTCGGCAGTCAGCAGCTCCTCGGCGATCTCCCAGTTAAGCTCATTGTCTTCTGCCAGCAGTACCCGGCGGCCATCCAGTTTCCGGGTCTCCGCCGCCTGCACCTCCTGCGCCTCCCGCGCGGCCTCTGTCTCAGGATTGATATAAGGCCGGAGACCATAGAAGAGGGTGGATTTGAAGAGAGGCTTGGAGATAAACCCGGTGATGCCAGCAGCCTTAGCCTCCATCTCGATCTCGCTCCAATCATAGGCGGAGATCAGCAGAATGGGGAAATCATTCCCGTAAAGCCGCCTGATCTCGCGGGCGGCGGTAATGCCGTCCATGCCCGGCAGTTTCCAGTCCAGCAGAACGATCTGATAGTCATCCCGCCGCTCCCGGTGCTCCGCCACCATCTTAATGGCGCTCTCCGCGTCCAGGGTCCAGTCCGCCTGAACCCCAATAGCTTTCAGCGATGCCACCGTAGTCTCGCACAGCTGCCGGTCATCGTCCACCACCAGCATCCGCCAGGGGGGCAGCACCATATCCGATTCCTGGATCTCCGCCTTCTCCAGATCCAGGATCACGCGGAACTCCGTGCCCTTGCCGGGCTCGCTGTCCACCTCGATAAGGCCGCCCATGGCATCCACGATATACTTGGTAATCGCCATGCCCAGGCCGCTGCCCTCGGTCTTGCGCACACGCATATTGTCCTCGCGGACGAAGGATTCAAAAATGTGCGATTTGAATTCCTCCGTCATGCCAATGCCGGTATCGGTGATATGGAAGTGGATGCGGATAAAGTCCTCGCCTTTTTCCGATGCCTCTTCATACATGGCCACATGGATCCTGCCCCCATCGGGAGTAAACTTCACCGCATTGCCCAGGATGTTCAGCAGCACCTGGTTCAGCCGCACGCTGTCACAGCAGACGTTCTCCGTAGTGATATCGTGGATGAATACATCAAACTGCTGGTGCTTGGCCCGGACCTGGGGCTGTACAATGCCCACAATGCCGTCCATCACTTCCCGCAGGGATACCTGGTCCATGCTGAGGGTCAGCTTGCCGCTTTCGATTTTGCTCATATCCAGCACATCGTTGATCAGGCCCAACAGATGCCGCCCTGACAAAGAGATTTTTTTCAGGCAGTTCTGCACCTGCTGCATGTCGTTGATGTTGGCCGTGGCAATGGCGGTCATGCCCACAATGGCATTCATGGGGGTGCGGATATCGTGGGACATGTTGGACAGGAATTCGCTCTTGGCCCGGTTGGCCTGTATGGCCTCACGCCGGGCCTGGTCCAACTCCACCATCTGCTGCCGCATCATCCGGAATACCCGCAGGAAGATCAGCGCCAGGGCCAGCAGTATGGCGGCCCCGGCCCCCAGGGCCATCTGGATCCATTGAACGCTCAGCTCGGAGATCTCCGCGTCCATGGTGCCATAGGGCAGGACCACCACCAGATACCACTCGGAGTAGGCCAGCTTGGTACAGTGGAGATGCCGCCGCCCGCCGTCAACCATTGTCACCACCGCCGCGTAATCCTCTCCGGCCGCAATGGCCGCCTTCAGCTCTGCGAGGTGCGTCTGGGCCGTATCCGGATCCAGTTCGTTGTCCAGCCGGTCAAAATAATTTTCCCGGAATGCCTCGCCGCTACGGATAACGAAGCTGCCATCCCAGCGGATGATGTAGGACGAGACCAGGGAGTCCACATCATTGAGGGACAGAGTGTCGCTGATGTAGTCCGGCGGTAGCCCCGCCACCAGGGCGGTGCAGGTTTCCCCGCTTTTCATAGGATAGACGCAGGATACAGCCATGAGGACAACTTTTTCCCCATTCTGGTTCGTGCCGACAGCCACCTTGTTCTCTCCCTGATTCAAAGATTCCAGGAAGGGCTCCGGATCAGTGACCTCCAGTTGGCTGCCATAGAGCGGCTCATACTCTCCGGTGTTGGAATACAGCCCCAGATAGTCGAAGCCTCTGGCCTGGGCGCTGTAGACCAGCTCCGCCGACAGCTTCTGATAATCCCCTCTGTCAGGCGTATGGGTTTGGACCAGAGCCTCGACCTGATTTAGGCGCAGGTCGATGGTGGTGGCAAAGTGGAGCGCGATGCGCTCGCTCATGCCATCCATATAGATCTTACCCACCGCGCTGATGGTTTCCGCGCTGCGCTGGTTCATATAGACGGCCAGAAAAGAAAAGGTGCCCGCAGTCAGGATAGATAACAGGATCAGACTAATGGTAAGGAACCGAGTCGTGGAATTATTAAAAATAGTATGCATAAGGTAGGACAAAACCCGGTGGCGGGAGCTCCAGGCCGCTGTTTTTAAAAGGGCGTTTGAGGCCGGGGATGACCGGGTGGCGT
>CAMWTG010000112.1 GCA_947177115.1 uncultured Clostridia bacterium | reverse complement strand
CAGATATTCCCGCCCACCCGTTGGATCTGGGAAAACTCCGACTGGGCCAGCAGCGCCGCAATGGCCGCCGACTGCTGCACCTCCGGAGAGGCGGCGGCAGCGCTGTTGGAGGGCCCTTGGCCCCGCTTTTCAAAGCGCAGGCGCTGGCTGTCCTCACTGGTGATCCATTCCGCCAGCCGCGCGGCCCACTCCGGATGCTCGGAGTAGGCGTTTACGCCAATGAGCTTACAGCCGGAGAAGGAGGCCATCTGGATCTGCCGGCCATTGCAGGTGTAAGTCGGCAGCTTGACCGCCCCGGCGTTCCTGCCCCAGGCCTCCTGAATGGCCACCGCGTTCCAGACGCCGCTGACGCCGGCGATCACGGAGCCGTCCCGGATGCCTGCCAGGAATTCCTCGTCCGTCCGGCTGGAGAAGCCCGGACTGGCGGCAATGTCCAGCATGGCCCGGGCCACGTTCACTCCGGTGACCGGTCCGTCCTTGCTGTTCCAAGTGCAATAATTGGTCAGGCCGTCATCGTTCAGTCCCACCTGCAGCCCGGTGTTGCCGAAGAAGGCGTAGACGTACCATGCGGAGGTCCAGTCCATAGTGACCAGACGTTCGGCCTCCGCGGCCACCTCCAGGATCCGGTCCATGGTCCGGACGTCCTCCTCGGAGAAATATGCCTTGTTATAGTAGAGGAAATAGCCGTTGTCCGCTGTCAGGGGATAGGCGTACAGCGTTCCGTTCACACTGGCTGCGTCCACCGCCGCGGAGAGGTTTGCTCCCCGGATGGACGCATCGTCCTCAATGGGGTCCAGCGCCCCGGCGGCGGCCAGGGCGGCGACCTGGTCGTCCGCAAAAGTGAATACGTCCGCACCCGCTTCCAGATCCCCCAGCAGGGCGTCTTTGCAGCTGGATTCGCTCTGAGGCAGGCAGGTAATCTGAAAATCGGCTTCGTCAGCGTAGTGCGCCTGGAAGGAGGCGGTCAGCTCCTGCAGCAGCTCCCCATCCTCCTCCGCTCCCCATACGGTGAGCGCCACCGTCTGTTTGTCCTGCGATGGCTCCTCATCAAGCGGTGCATGCTTCTCGCAGGCGGTCAGCCCTGACAGCAATCCCAGGAAAATGAGCAAAAAAGCCAGTTTCTTTTTCATATCGTCATACCTTTCCGGATAATTTACAGCTGTGTGTAAGCGCGGGCAAGCTGCCCATCCTCTGCCTTGAATTCTGATGGCGGCCATTATTATACCATTGTTTTCCGCTTTTCGCAACTGCCCCCTGTGTAAAACCCAGGGAAATCCATGTTTGGCCGGACAAGCCTCCCTACACGGATTCTGTCGCTTTGGGGATGGTGTGCTGTAAAATTGATTTCCTTGCCCCCAGTGGCCCGCTGTTGACAATCCTTTGCTCCCCTACTACAATAATCAGCACGAAGTGGGCGCTGAAATGAATAATGAAGAAAAGATTCTTGCGATTCTTACCTCCATGCAGTCACAGATGCATTCCATGGAGGCCAGACAGGACAGCACCGAAAAAATCCTGACCTCCATGCAGGCCGAAATAAAGGGAATTCGTGAGGAACTGGGTGATTTGACCGAGGCTCACGAGGAAACCAGAACTGCCGTTAATTCTCTTCTGGCCTGGTCTGAAAAGGTCAGTTCTATTGAACAGCTCAGGATTCCAAAGATTATGTAGTACATCCCCCGCCGCCCCGGCCAGCCGCCGGGGCGGCTCTTTGCAGGACCAGTTTGATTGGCGTATATATTACTTCCGGCCTTTCAATTCGGAAGTAATAGCCGGCACACCTGAAAAACGGTAGAGTTCGGCAGTCAGTGAAGGAAAGTAATATGGAGCATGGAGCGGACAGCAACCGCTGTCCGCTCCATGTGATAAAAAGTTTATAAATTCGTTCAAAAACGAGCATGAGATGGCATACCGCAACGGCGTAAGCCGTTCCTGCTTTGCTATGAGATACTTACGTGCGAAAAATTCTCTGACTTTTTCCGTCCACAATGCCCCGGTCCGTCAGTACAAACCCCGGAAGCACCGGCAGCGAACAGGTTGCAAAACGCAGGAGATTTCCAGGGAACGCAAACAATTCTGCGCTTGCCTGCTCAAAGTTATGAATCTGTTCTGCCAGCTCCTGCACCGGGAGCCGCGACATAATGCCGCCCACCGGCAGCGCCAGCTCCGCCAGGATCCTGCCGCCGCAGACGGCGGCATAACCGCCGCCCAGCTCCCGGACCCGCTCCGCCGCCAGCAGAGCATCGCCCTCATCCCGGTACATCACCACCAGATTATGGCTGTCGTGGGATACGGTAAAGGCGTAAGCGCCCCGAACCAGGCCGCTTCCCCGCATGGGCGCGACCGCCTTCTCGCCGGAACCATAGCGGTTGCACACGCACATCAGGCACAGTTCCTCATCCTGAGAAATATCCACCATGCCGCAGGAGACCGGCAAGGCCTCATACCGTCCGCCGTTGAAGGGACCGCCGTTTTCCTTGTATTGCAGTGTAAAAACCTGTGCACTGCCGCTCTCCGCCTGCGCCGGGAGCCGGAACGCTCCCGGCGTGCGCAGCTGCTCCATTTGGATCTCCGGCGTTTCGGAAAACCCCGCTGGCATATCCGCCGGGGAGACCAGGCAGCGGCCGCGGCTCGCAACCAGCCGGCCGCCAAGGAAGACATGTTCCGGCTGTCTGCCGTCCAGCTCGCCGGCCAGCTGGAAATCTGCCAGGAAACCGGGCGCGATCGCCCCCAGGTTTCGGAACCCGTATTCCCTGGCGGCGTTGTATGTGGCAAACCGGATCGCATCCAACGGCGGCAGGCCGTGTCCGATGGCCTCTCCCACCACCCGGTTCAAATGCCCTTTTGTCAGGATGGTCTGCGCATGGACATCGTCGGTGCAGAGGGAAACATTGTCCTTCCATGGGACCTCACGGATCCCCTCCAGCGACTGGGCCAGATGGTTGGACAGCGATGTGCTCTTCAGATTGACGTGCATCCCCAGACGCAGTTTGTTCAGACATTCCTCACCGCTGCGGCATTCGTGGTCGCTCTCGATCCCCGCGCACAGGTAGGCGGCCAACGGCGGCCCCTCCAGCTTGGGGGCATGTCCCTGAAGGAACGCATCCCGCTCCAGCGCATACCGCAATTCTTTCCGCATTCGGGGCGCGTTGCCGCAGACGCCGCCGAAATCCATGACTTCGCCCAGTCCCAGGATCATGGGATGCTTCAGCAGCCGCTGAATATCCTCAGGCGTCAATGCTGCGCCGCCTGTTTCCAGTTCCGGATTGGCAGGTACGCAGGATGGTGCCAGAATGAAGTGGCGCAGCGGCATGGAGGCCGCATCCTCCGCCATGGACAACACGCCTTCACCCCCCATGACGTTTGCGATCTCGTGGGGGTCTGTCACTACCGTGGTGGTACCCCAGGGCAGGACCGCCTCGGCGAAATGAGCGGGCGTCATCATGGTGCTCTCTACATGTACATGGGTGTCGATAAATCCCGGAAAAAGGTACGCGCCCTTCGCATCGAACGTCTGCCGGGGCGCGGGCAGTCCGCACCGTCCCGGCATATCCACCGATGCGATCCACTGGTGAAATATGCTGACTTCAGCGGGATAGATCTCACCGGTGACCACATTGACTACCCGGCAGTTGACCACCCGCAGATCGCAGGGGATCCGTCCTGCCGCGGCATCTACCAGACAGCTGCGATCCGCGCAATCAGATACTCGCATGATACGGTCCTCCTTTTTCTGTTCAGAGTACAAATTGGCAGCAGGCCAGCACGGTCAGGATCACCGTAGGCCAGGAGGGCAGCGCTCCCTCGCCCCGCTCATCCGTAAAGAGCGCCCACGCCAGCTTCACGATACAGTAAGCCAGCAGGCCGATGGCAATGCCCTGAGAAATGCCGTAAAACAGCATGGCGATCACCATAACTGCCACCGGAGGCCACTCCCGGTCGCTGAAATCCACATTTTTCAGCCCCTGCATCATCGAGATGCCGATCATGATCAGGACCGGCGCTGTGGCCGCGTCCGGGATCATCAGAAATACCGGCGCGAATGCGATGCACAGCAGAAACATGACGCCGGTCACGACAGAGGTCAGTCCGGTACGTCCGCCGCTCTCCACGCCGGAGGCGCTCTCCACATAGGTCGTGACCACAGCAAGTCCGGTGAACGCGCCTACTACCGTGCCGATGGCGTCTACCAGGAATACTTTTCCGATAGCGGGGAAATTTCCGTCCTCATCCATCATGCCGACCTTTCCGGCCAGTCCGAGAGCCGTTGCCAGCGTTCCAAAAAAGTCGCTGATAAAAAACGCAAAAATGAGGGAGATATACTCCAGCCGGAATGCGCCGAAAAAGTCCACCTTGAAGCAGACATTCCGGATGGAAGAAATCGCGCCGCTGGTAAAGATGCTCTCCGGGAGCGCAACGCAGCCCATCCCTATGCCAATGGCCGTGGTGAGGATGATCGACAACAGTAGCGCGCCTCGAATTTGATAGACCTTTCCATGGATCTTGACCCGGAAAAAGGACAGCAGCAGGGCAATTGCAAGCCCGATCGCAGCCAGACGCACCTGCGGCTGTGAGAAATCGCCAACGCCTTTGAAACCATCCGTGATTAGCCCGGCGTTGACTAACGCTGTGCGGATGATGAACACGCCCAGACCGGCGCTGATGCCGATTTTGATATTTTTGGGGATCAGAGCCACGATCTGCTCCCGAAGCCGGAAAAGGCTGAGGAGCAGGAAAATAATACCGGAGATCAGCACCATGCCCAGCGCTGTCTGCCACGAGGCCAGCCCCGGCAGCACGATGGCGGTGGCGATCATCACGCAGGAACCAATGCCGGGTGCCAGGGCAAAGGGCAGGTTAGTGGCTATCCCCATGAGAATGGTAATTAGGCCCGAGATCAGCGCGGTAGTGATCAGAACGCCTACCGGGTCCATCCCCGCCATCCCCATGAATTTGGGATTCAGGATCAGGATGTACGCCATTGTCGCAAAGGTGGTGATACCGGCAACGGCCTCTGTGCGGATATTCGTACCCGCGGTTTTCAGTCCAAAACGGTTTTCCAATAGATCCATAGCTGCCTCCTAAAATATTATGGTATCATGGTATTACCTATTTAACGGCAAAAACCTCCTTTCCCTGCCGCTGAAAAAATGTAGTAGCTGACAAAAACTCCCCGGCTTTCAGGAGTGCCGGAAGATGTTGAATACGATCAGATCCGTGTTATAATATGCCGTTCCCAGTATAGCCGGCCGATTGTTCTGGTCAAATCCCCAGCCGGACAGGCTCAGCACGGAGGCGCAGGAAAACCGCCCTATTGCAGGGATCTTTTCCCGCAGTTCCGGGACGGAATACGTTGTGATCTCCAGCTTGTCCCGCAAAATGATCCGCTCACCGTGGGAATACAGGATCTCAAAATTGGAGTGCCGCGCCCAGTCCGCCTCATCCGGCATCGTCCGGAATACCGTCTCCGGAATCTGCGCAACCGACAAAATGGCCGGCATTCCATCCGCACAATAGAGTTTTTCCACCTGCACAACGCTTTCCGGCCAGCCGGTGTCAAAGGGGTCCGCCTGCACCCTGCGGACTGACAGAACTTCCATGTCAGCAATATGTCCACTTTTCTGAATGATTTCGCCGAATTCCTGCATTCTGCTCAGATCGACCTGGATGTGAAAGGCGGAGGGATTTACAAACGTCCCTTTCCCATGAATGCGCAGCAGCAGGCCATTGTACTCCAGTTCATCCAGCGCCCGCCGCAGTGTCACGCGGCTGACGCCCAGCCCCGCCGCCAGCTCTACCTCCGGCGGAAGCTTGGTTGAGGCGCTCAGATCCATCTCGGAAATGTAGTTGTACAATGCTTCTTTGGCGTCAACCGCCAGTGTTTTCCGCACAATCGGCTTCATGATGTCTCCTGTTCTCACGCAGTCATGCAAAGTATTACCTTTATTTTAGCAGAGGAGATGCGGCTTGTCAATGCGCAGATGGCGGCAAACTGCGGCAAATGACTAAATTTCAGACAAAATGCCCCGCGTGGTGAAAAACTCACCACGCGAGGCGTTTTGTTTATTGTAAAAAGCCGGGCATACTTTTATGATAAGGCCATCAAGCAGATCACCACAAAATAATTTGAAAGGATGTTTTTCATCATGTATTATTCCAGCGGTAACTACGAAGCTTTCGCCCGCCCTCAGAAGCCGGAGGGTGTGGATCACAAATCCGCCTATATCATTGGTACTGGCCTGGCGGCCCTCACCGCCGCCTGCTACCTGGTCCGGGACGGTCAGATGAAGGGCGAACGCATCCACATCTTTGAGAAGGACCCCATCCCCGGCGGGGCCTGCGATGGATGGAAGTTTGAGAACGTGGGCTACGTCATGCGGGGCGGCCGGGAGATGGACAACCACTTCGAGGTCATGTGGGACCTGTTCCACTCTATCCCCTCCATCGAGACCGAGGGTGTCAGTGTCCTGGACGAATACTACTGGCTGAACAAGAAGGACCCCAACTACTCCCTGTGCCGCGCCACCGTCAACCGGGGCGAGGACGCCCACACCGATGGACAGTTTGCCGTCTCCGACAAGGCGGCTATACAGATCATGCGACTGTTCTTCACCCCGGACGAGGACCTGTATGACAAGCGCATCACCGACTATTTTGACGATGAAGTTCTCAACAGCAACTTCTGGCTCTACTGGCGCACCATGTTCGCCTTTGAGAACTGGCACAGCGCCCTAGAGATGAAGCGGTATATCAAGCGCTTTATCCACCACATCGGCGGCTTGCCCGACTTCAAGGCCCTGCGGTTCACCCGGTACAACCAGTACGAATCCATGATCCTGCCCATGGTGAAGTATCTGGAGGGCCACAACGTTCAGTTCCACTACAACACCAAGGTGGTCAATGTGGAATTTGACATCAAGCCCGACAGGAAGCAGGCCACGCGCATCGAGCTGCTGCGGGAGGGGAAGCAGGAATTCGTTGATCTGACTGCGGACGATCTGGTGTTCATCACCAACGGCGGCTGCGTGGAGAACTCCTCCATGGGCTCCCAGAACGAGCCCGCCGCCTACAACACCGAGATCAAGCCCGGCGGCGGCTGGGATATGTGGCGGCGAATCGCGGCCCAGAGCCCGGACTTCGGCAACCCGGACAAGTTCTGCTATGACCCAGAGCAGACCAACTGGATGAGCGCCACTGTGGAGACCCTGGACCAGAAGATCATTCCCTATATTAAGAACATCTGCAAGCGGGATCCCTTTACCGGCGGCGTGGTCACCGGCGGCATTGTGACGGTGAAGGATTCCTCCTGGCTTATGAGCTGGACCATCAACCGTCAGCCCCAGTTCCGGGAGCAGCCCAAAGACCACTGCCTGGTATGGGTATACTCTCTGTTCAGCGATGTACCCGGCGACTATATCAAGAAGCCCATGCGGGACTGCACCGGTAAGGAGATCTGCATGGAGTGGCTGTACCATCTGGGCGTGCCCGAGGATCAGATCGAGGAGCTGGCGGAGCACAGCGCCAACACCGTGCCCGTCATGATGCCCTATATCGATGCCTTCTTTATGCCCCGCAACGATACCGACCGGCCCAAGGTGGTGCCTGACGGCGCTGTGAACTTCGCCTTTTTAGGACAGTTCGCCGAAACCGCCCGGGACACCATTTTCACCACGGAGTATTCCATGCGCACCGGCATGGAGGCGGTCTACACCCTGCTGAATGTGGACCGTGGCGTCCCCGAGGTGTGGGGCAGCACCTATGACGTCCGCGCTCTGCTGGACGCCACCGTGAAGCTCCGGGACGGCAAGCCCATCACGGAGATGGACCTGGGGCTGAAGGAGAAGCTGGTCCTCCATGAGGCGCTGAAGAAGATCGCGGGTACGGATATTGCAAAGCTGCTGAAAGAATATCATGTAATCTGACGGCGGCACAAGCGCGGAAACGGCGCCGGGGACCGCATTGGCCTCCCGGCGCCGTTTTATTGATGAGCTCCGCAAACTGTTCCTGGGTCATTCCACTCTTTGCTTAAACGCTTATGAATACAGCTTCTAAGCCCTTTTTACTTTTTGTGTTGATGGATTCAGGAACCGGCAACTTTGTTAACCGCAGCTTGAAACTGAGAGTTGGCCGTGATATAATCAATGCGGTAAATAGGGATTTTTTGAAGGAGGAAATGAGTATGAATTTTTTAGGTGTCGGAATATATGTCAAAAACAGTCCCAAAGCTATTGAGATGTATTGTTCCGCTTTCGGATTGGAAATTGGCTATCACGTGCTAAATGATGACAATACATATTATC
>CAMWTG010000111.1 GCA_947177115.1 uncultured Clostridia bacterium | reverse complement strand
TGTCCCAGGCGGAGCCTCCGGCGGCCGCGGCGTCCGCCGGAGGCTCCGCCTGGGACACGGCGGGCGGACGGATGGTCTCGTTCTCTCCGCCGGGGGCCAGCAGGTTCAATACGTGGGCAGTTTTACTGCTTTTTGCGTTTTTCTTTGGAGTGGCCATGGGTACGATCTCTCCTTAAACGGTTGTCTTTTTATGGGGAAAAGGGGCCCGGTCAGACGGGCAGCGCCTTGGTGATCTCGTTGATGAGGGCGCGGAAATCCGAGGCCGGCTTGGAGGCGGGAGCGTAGCTGAGCACGCTCTCCCCGTGGGCGGGGGCCTCCGCCACCGAGACGCTGGTGCGGATCTTGGCTTCGAATACGGTGGTGTCCAGCTGGGCGGCGATCTGTCCGGCCATGTCCAGCACCTCCCGGTTGAGGGTGAAGCGCTGGTTGTACTTATTCAATAGAATGCCCAGCACCTTCAGCCGGGAGTTGTAGCACCGGCGCACGGTGTCGATGGTCTCCCGGATCTGGGCCACGCCCAGCAGGCTCAGGATCTCCGGGGCCATGGGGATGACCAGCCCATCGGCCACCACGTAGGCGTTTACCGTCAGCACGTTCAGCGCCGGCGGCGTATCCACGATAATATAGTCGTAGTCGTCCTGAACTTCCGCCAGGGCGTTTTTCAGCAGGAACTCCCGGCCCGCCCGGTTGAATTCCAGCTCCGCCGCGCTTAGCAGGATGTTGCTGGGCAGAATGTCCCCGCACTCCGAAGGTACAACGACCTCCTTGATATTGCGCGCGCCCTTCATCACATCGTAGACGGTGGCGCAGTTGTCGATGTCCAGACCCAGGCAGAAGCCCAGGCTTCCCTGGGGGTCAAGGTCCACGCCCAATACCCGGCGGCCCATCTGGTGCAGGCCGGCCAGCAGGGCGCAGGAGGTCGTGGTCTTTCCCACGCCGCCCTTTTGGTTGGTGATAGCGATAACAGCAGACAAAATATCCCCTCCGCTCTGCAAAATCTTTTCTGTGGCTCTTAACTTTACTATACTACGTGACGATAAAAAAGTACAGAGGGATATTCTTTTTTTCTGCGAATTTTCTGAAAGAAGATTGTGACTTTATTATAAAGGAGCGATTGATATGGCATCTATCAGCAGTATCAGCGGCAGCAGCGGAACCAGCAGCCTGTATAACAGTGCCAATATTATCAGCGGTCTTGCCAGCGGTATGGATACCGAGGGCATGATTGAAAGCCTGGTCCAAAGCTATCAGAACAAGATCCAGACCCTGAACAACAAGGCCACCAAGATCCAGTGGAAACAGGAATCCTACCGGAGCATCATCTCCAAGATGGCCGCCTTTTCCAGCAAGTATACCTCTTACACCTCCTCCACCAACCTGCTCAGCTCCTCCTTTTTCAGCAGCGCGGTGAAGGTGGCGGCTCTGGGCAAATTCGGCGACAAGGTCACCGCCTCCGGGCGCACCGACAGCGATGTGGTCCTCAAAAGCGTGAGCCAGCTGGCCACCGCCGCCCGGTATGTCACCAATGGATCCGGGCTGAAGGGTGATACCGGGAACAATGTGACCGCCTCCGATGAGCTGGACCTGAACAGCGATGTGACCCTGGGCACGCTGTCCGGCTCCCTGGGGTTCTCCTACGGCAGCAAGAGCGTCAGCATCAGCTTTGATGAGGTGGCCGACCGCATTGGCGTGGACGAGGACGGCAACAAGGTGGAGCTCACGACCCAGGAGAAGACCCAGAAGCTGGCCGACCTGATCAAGGAAAAGCTGGGCAATGAGAAGATCACCCTGTCCACTGGCGAGTCCGTCTCCGCCGCCGACCGCATTGATGTGGTGGTAGATGGCGGCACGATCCGTTTTGCCGACAAGTCCGGCGCGGGCAACAGCGTCTCCATCACCTCCGCCAGCGACTCCGTCAAGAAAGCGCTGGGAATCGGAGACACGAGCGACAGCGACAACCCGGTGAAAAGCATCAGCGTCAATTCGAACACCCAGTTCACCAAGGACGTCAAGGCATACAACTATCTGTCCGGTAAGAGCATCAACATCAATGTGGACGGCGTTACCAAGTCCATCCAGATGCCCAAGATCGAGAAGATCACAGGCGAGGACGGCAGCGAGTCCTTCAAGCTTACCATGCCCTCCACGGTGAAGGATAAGTATGGCAACACCAGCTATGTCTACGATACCAGCAAGCTGGATAAGGACAAATACACCATCACCAAGCAGGGCGATACAACGACCGTGGACAGTGTGGACGGCATTGCCGGGGCCTATACGGACATGCTCCAGAAGAGCGTGAAATCCGCCTTCGGCGACAAGCTGAAGGTCAGCAACACCGCCACGGAAGACGGCAAGCTGAAGCTGGATTTCGAGGTGAAGGAAGGCTCCAACCTGCTCATCAACACCAGCGTGGGCGAGACCCTGGGCATCGGCCGCACCGCCACCAACTACCTCAACACCAGCAGCACGCTCAAAGATCTGATGAAGGAAGATGTCCTGAACGGTCTGGAAGTTGCGAAGGATGCGGACGGCTGGCCCATGAAGGACGATAAGACGGGTAAGCCGCTTTATGACTTCAAGATCAACGATGTCCTGATTGGCCGGTATACCGAGGACGCTACGCTGTCCGAGATCATGAGCGATATCAACTCCAACAGCGAAGCCGGGGTGAAGGTCAGCTACTCCAAGGCCACCCGGGAGTTCGTGTTCAACAGTAAGGAAACCGGTTCGAGCAGCGAGATCGATATCAAAGACGGTCTGGCGGCGGCTATTTTTGGCTCGACCGAGATCAGCGAACAGAGTACCGGTACCTTTGCTGAGAACTATGGCATTGACTGGCTGGGGGAAGGACAAACCGAAGATGTCAAATTTGATTTCGGCAACCGCCTGTACGGAACCACAATTTCGGCGGATGACACAATCGAGGATGTCGCCGAGAAGCTGAACCAGAGCATTGCAAATGAGGGCTGGACCGCTGCTTACAATAAGTATACGGGCGAGCTGGAAGTAACCGATAAGAGCGGCGCAAAGGTCGATTTCAGCATGTATCTTCCGGCCAGTGAGGGGAACCCGCCGTATTCCCTCAAATTTGACGACAAGTATGCGCCCAAGGTGGAGTACACCGCCGGCCAGGACGCCAAGTTCACGGTGAAGGTCAATGGCACCGAAAAGACGCTTACCCGGGGCAGCAACAGCGTGGAGATTGATGGCCTGACCATCAACTTCAAGGAGACTTTCAAGGAGACCGATGAAGGCTATGAGGAGATCTCCTTCAAGACCAGCACTGACTCCGATAAGATCGTGGACGCCGTGAAATCCATGATCAGCGACTATAACGACATGATGACGGAGATCCGTTCGGCCTACGCCACCATGCCCTATCAGAATTCCAGCGGCGCTTTCCAGACCTACGAGCCCCTCACTGAGGAGCAGAAAACCGGCATGAGCGAAAGCGAGATCAAGAACTATGAGGAGCGGGCTAAGCAGGGCATCCTCTTTGGCGATACCACCCTGCGCAACCTCTATGAGCGGATGCAGAGCGTCTTCCAGCCCGGCGGAGCCGATGGAGCCCTGCTGCAGAAGATCGGCATCAGCACCTCCTTCTCCACGGATAACGTTACTACCATTACCCTGGACGAGAACAAGCTGCGGGAGGCCCTGGACAACGATCCCGATGCGGTGGCTGATCTCTTCACCCGCACCGGCGAGAGCGGCGCCTCCAATAACGGCATCATGCAGGGTCTGAAGACCCAGCTGGACCGCTACGCTGGCCTCACCGGCGCTACTAAGGGCATCCTGATCCAGCAGGCCGGCACCCCGCTGAACTCCCTGTCCCTGCTGGATAACCAATGGCAGAAGGAGATCGACAGTCTGGGCACCCAGATCGAGAAGTGGCAGGATAAGCTGGAGAGCCAGGTAGACCGGTACACCAGCATGTTCAGCCGGTTGGAGGTACTCATCAACCAGATGAACTCCCAGAGCTCCACCCTGGCCGGCCTGATGGGCGGCTGATAGAGGAGCCCTGATGACAGAAAGGAGCGGCGTCCCATATGGATAGGAGGGGCTATCAGCAGTACAAACAGCAGTCCGTGGGCTCCATGACCCCCGGCGAGCTGCTGCTGCTGCTGTACGATGAGCTGGTCAAGCGGGCGATGATGGCCTCCATTGCCCTGGACAAGGGGGACTTCCCCGCATTCGAGGCTGCCGTTGACCGGTGCAGCGATATTGTCAACTACCTGGATGAGACGCTGGACCGTAAGTATCCCATCAGCCAGGACCTCAGCCGTATGTATGAGTATTTCACATACCAGCTGGGCAGGATTAAGATCGGGCGGAACAAGCAGGAATTGGAAAAACTCCGCCCCATGCTGGTGGAAATGCGGGACGCATTCCACGCCGCCGAGAAAAACAGCGGCAGCCAGTTGGCAAAAGGCGGGCAGATATGACCAAAGATGACTGGTTGGAGTTGACAGTCCTGGAGAGAAAGAAGTATAATTACCTTGTGGAGCTTCAGGACCTGACCGGCCAGCTGGCCGAAAGTCTGGACCGCAGCGATCAGGTATCCGTCCGGATGCTGGTGGCCATGCGTCAGGATCCCATCCGCCTGCTGGCGGAGGTGGACAACAGCGAGCAGCTTCGTCTGGCCGTCTGGCCGGAGGTGGAGAGGCAGCGGGCCAGGGAGCTGCTGAAAGGCGCGGAGCCGTCCGGCGATGGTGAGCGCATCTTTTCCGAGCAGAGCCGGAAGACCCGCCGCCTGCTGGAGCAGGTCGTGGCTTTGGACCGCCGGATCAGTATGAAAATGGCGGGAGAGAATTCATTTTATCACAAGTAACTGGTCGTGTTTTGTTCCGCCGGCTCAGGCCGGCGGAACAGGCACGCTTGCAAGAACGGGAGGCGGCGCCGCGGAATGGCGGAAATTCGTCTGGAGCATGTGTCAAAGCGATATATGGAGGAGCGGCGCCTCACTTACGCCGTGCAGGACGTGAGTCTTACGGTGGAGCAGGGGGAGTTCGTCTTCCTCATCGGCAGCAGCGGCGCGGGGAAGACCACGCTGCTCCAGCTGATGAGCGGCGAGATCGCCCCGGATGAGGGAACGGTGTTCCTCAACAACGCCAATCTCTCCCGGATGCTGGGCCCCTGGCGGATTCGGGCCCGCCGCACCTTTGGCGTGGTCAGCCAGCAGGGGCTCCTGATCCGCAAGCGCACGGTGGAAGAGAATCTAATGCTGGCCGCCAGCGCTGCTGGTATGATGCGGCGCAAGGGCCGGGAGGCGGTGAAGAAGGCCTTGGGCATTGTGGGCCTGCCCGGCGTGGAGGCCTGCTACCCGGCGGAGCTGTCCATCGGCGAGAGCCGGCGGGTGGAGCTGGCCCGGGCGGTGCTCAACAGTCCCTCCATCCTGCTGCTGGATGAGCTCACTGCCAACCTGGACGATGATGTCATCTGGGATCTGCTCCACCTGCTGGTGGAGCTCAACGCCCGGGGCACCACCATTGTCATGGCCACCCACGCCAGCCAGTATGTGAACATCCTGCGCAGGCGGGTGGTCACGCTGGTGGACGGGAAGATCGTGGGCGATGTAAAGAATGGGAAGTACGGCGATATCGTATGATAAGCCGGCTGCCATAGATGTCCAAAAGAAAGCAGATCCAGGTCCGCTGCGGAGCTTCTGCCGCCGCGCTGGGCCGGTCCTGGGGCAGAAAAGAGAGCCTGGCCGAATAAACCGGCAGGCGAGAAACGCCCGCCGATGGAGATCACCGGCCCGGGGAAAAAATAGGAGGAAAACGCATCATGAATTTCAAGAACATGTCCATCAAGAAAAGCTTGATCATCGGCTTCGGCACAACGATTCTGATTTCAGTCATTATCATTGTGTCTTCTCTGCTGCTGATGAATTCCCAGAAGAGCGCCTACACCGACATCATCGACAGTTACGTGGAGTCCACGGAGCTGATCGCGGACTGCCGCATCTCCTACAATATTGCCGCACGGAACCTGCGTGACGTGGTCCTGTCCGGCGATTTGACCGCCCTGTCCACGATAAGCAGCAAGCTGGAAGAACTGGATTCTCTGTTTGCCCAGCTGCAGGATAAATTCCCGCTGGAGGATAAGAGCACGCTGAACGGCTTCTCCGATGCCATCAAGGCATGGGAGACGGATGCCAAGCAGATCTGCGAGGTGGTCCGCACCGACCGGGAGCAGGCTTCCACGCTCATTGTCAACAACTGCACGCCTAAGCTGAATGCCGCCGCCGATGCCGGCGTGAAGGCCGCAGAGGCTCTGGCCGTTGCCCAGGCCGCTATTATCAAGCAGCAGAACCTGACGTCCAATATTGCGCTTGCGATCATTATCGGCGTGATGGTCATCGCCACTGTGGTCGTGCTGCTGATGGCCGCCAGGATCATCCGGAGCATCGTTGAGCCCAGCAGTCAGGTCCGTGCTGCTCTGGTGGGCTTCAGTCAGGGTAATCTGGGCGTTCCCGTCAACTTTGCCGGCAAGAACGAGCTGGGTGAGATGTGCGATGCGCTGCGCACCAGCCAGAACGTGCTCCACAGCGTTATTCAGGACATTTCTTCTACCACCGGCCAGATGGCCAAGGGCAACTTCGATGTGGAGCTGACCGCCAGCTTCCCCGGCGACCTGGCCCCCATCCAGACCAGCGTCAACCAGTTCGTGGTCCGTATGAGCGATACCATCACCAACATCGCTCAGTCCGCCACCCAGGTCTCCGCCGGTTCCGAGCAGGTGTCCAACAGCTCCCAGTCCCTGGCCCAGGGCGCAACAGAGCAGGCCAGCGCTGTGGAGGAGCTCGCTGCCACCATCAACGATATCTCCAGCAATTCCAAGCAGACCGCCGCATCCGCCGAGGAGGCCCGGGTGAGCGTGGGCCAGGCCGGCGAGCAGGTATCTATCAGCAACGACTATGTCAAGCAGCTGAACGTTGCCATGCAGAACATCTCCAGCACTTCTGAGGAGATCAGCAAGATCGTAGCCACCATCGAGAACATCGCTTTCCAGACCAACATCCTGGCGCTGAACGCCGCCGTGGAGGCTGCCCGGGCCGGTACCGCCGGTAAGGGCTTCGCCGTTGTGGCCGATGAGGTCCGCAACCTGTCCTCCAAGTCCGATGAGGCCGCCAAGGCCACCAAGGACCTCATTGAGAACTCCATCACCGCCGTCCGCGAGGGCGCGGAAGTGGTAGAAAAGGTCACCGAGTCCCTGGAGAAGACAACGCAGCTTACCGGCAGCGTGGTCACCCTGATGGATCGGGTCACCGATGCCGTGGAGAATCAGACCACCGCCATCTCCCAGATCACCGAGGGTATCGATCAGATCTCCGCCGTGGTGCAGACCAACTCCGCCACCAGTGAGGAGTGCGCCGCTGCCAGCGAGGAGCTCAGCAGCCAGGCCAATATCATGCACCAGCTGATGGCTGAGTTCCAGGTGGGCAATAAGACCGGATTTTCCGGCGGCGCGGCGCCCCGGGTCCCCAGTGCCGATGCGGGCTGGTCCGATGCCTCCGGCGCGGATCCCCTGATGCTGGGCGGCCGGAATGACAATCCCTTCGGCGGTCCCAAGTATTGATGGAAGGGATTTGACGCCCTGCTGCGTCTCCCCTTAGCACAGATACTACATAGTGGGTATGGCGTCCCGTGGGATCGGGATGCCATATCCATTATCCGTGTCCCTTTTGTCAGCGCAGAAGTGAGGTGAGAGCTATGCCCCAGGAGTGGAAAAAGCAGGATCAAGGGCTGATTTATGCCTTGGACATTGGGACCCGCAGCATCATTGGCGTAGCGGGCCGGGTCGTGGACGAGCGGCTGGAGGTCCTGGCCATTGAGAAAGAGGAGCATGGCCGCCGGGCCATGCTGGACGGCCAGATCGAGGATATTGAGCAGGTCGCCAAGGTGGCCCGCCGGGTCACCGAGCGCATGGAGGCCAAGCTGGGCTGTAAGCTCAGCCGGGTCTGCGTGGCCGCCGCCGGGCGGGCCCTGCGCACGGAGCGGGGACACTACGCCATGGAGCTGCCCCAGGTGCAGCGCATCGGCAGCGATGTGATCAGCCAGCTGGAGAGCGGCGCGGTGACCGATGCCGAGAGCCACCTGGCCGATGAGCAGGATCCCCAGCGCAGGAGCTATCTGGTGGGCTATACCGTTTCCGGCTATCTGCTGGACCGGTATCCCCTGGCCACGCTGAAGGATCATAACGGCCAGCAGCTGGAGGCGGAAGTGGTAGCCACTTTCCTGCCCAGCGAGGTGGTGGAGAGCCTGTATACCGTCATGGAGGCGGCGGGGCTGGAGG